>QHVY01000298.1:1063-7603 GCA_003223695.1 Acidobacteriota bacterium | reverse complement strand
ACGGACTCGAGCGGCGCGTCGGACGTCTTCCTCACCAGGCTGCACGTGCGCTACGACCGCGAGCATTTTCCGGAGGATCTCGTGTTCCAGGAGACGGGCGATCGGCAGAACTTCCAGGCGCGCTACGTCCTGCATCACCCGTGGAACGGAGGCTCAGATTGCGAAGCTGCCCGCGACTATCGCCGCACGTTGCGCGAGCGCGAGGAAAAGGAAGCGCGCAATCTCGCTTCTCTCACCGGGTGGGACGTGAGCGATGTTCGAAAAAGGATGAATCTCGCGTCCGGCGAACCGTCGCACGAGAAGAAATGGTGGGAGTGGTAGGCGCGATGTCATCCCGAGCGTAGCGAGGGACCGGTGTGGGCGGGAGGCACGAATATGCTGTTGCGCGCCACCCTCCCACACCGGTTCCTCGCTCACGCTCGGAATGACACAGCGAAGCAACTTACTTGAACAGCGAGCCGACCAGCACGATCAACAGCGCGACGATCGCGATCGCCAGCGGAGCAAACATGATGATCAGAATGAACGCCGCGACGCCGCGGCGTTTCTGCTCATTCGCACGGATTTCGTGGGTCAGCTCGGTCATGTAGTCGGCTTCCGGCTCTTCGAATCGCGTCAGAAATTCTTTCGCCTCTTGGTAAGCGATCGACGGCACGAGCAGGACGACCGAGCGGCCAGGAAGGAACGGTGCTTCCATGCCGGTCACATGCGTGCCTCCGGCCTGTTCGAAACGCCGATGCGTCGCGATGCCGTGATCCTCGAGCAACGCCGCCGCGAGCTCGACTGATGAGAGATCGCCGCGAAACACTTCGCGAAAACCGGCGTCATCGCTCATCCCGGCATAATGCCCGAAAAGCGTTCGCAGGCTTGACAAATTGAGAATATGAATCTAAATATTAAGAAAATTAACTTCTGATGGCTCAAGATTTAAAAAACTTAAAAGACTGGCAAGAGTTGACACAACTATCTCAGGGACAGCCGATGGTCGTTGAAAGGGTGAGGCTACCCGAGAAGGACATCCTGATCGAAGGATCGTTCGAGTTGCCGGATCTGGCTCGTCTCGGCGCCGATGACCAGGTCTTTGTCACCGCCTTCGTTCGGGCGCACGGTTCGATCAAGGAGATGGAGCAGATCTTCGGCGTCAGCTATCCGACGATCAAATCGCGGCTCAACCGAATTGCCAGCGCACTGCAATTTGTCGAGACGAACCCCCGGCCATCGCAAGGAGAAATTTTGGAACGGCTGAAACGCGGCGAGATCACTGCCGAACAGGCCGTCCGGGAACTGGAGAATCTATGAACGAACATCGCCGCGAAATTCTGCAGATGCTGTCCGAAGGAAAAATCAATACCGATGAGGCCGAGCGCCTCCTCGCCGCTTTGGATAAAGAGCGGCCGGCTGCTGAAGAGACGCCGCAACGACGGCCGAAGTACCTGCGAGTGGCCGTGGAAAACGAAGAGGACACGAAGGTCAATATCCGCGTGCCGATGCAGCTTCTGCGCGCCGGCGTGCGGCTCGCCAGCCTGCTTCCCCCACAGGCGCTCGCACGCGTCGACGAGGCGATGCGCGAGCAGGGCGTCAGCCTCGATCTCGCGCAGATCAAACCGGAGAATCTCGAAGAGCTGATCGATCAGTTGGGCGAGATGACGGTCGACGTTCACGATGAAGACATGCGCGTGCGCGTCTATTGCGAGTGATCATCCCCGCCCGCCCGCGATCTTCGCCGATTCCGGCAGCGATCGCAGGCGCATCATGGCCACGATGCCCAGGAATGGGCCGGGAGCGAGGAAGGCGAAGGCGTACGACCAACCGACCGCATCGACGAGCAGCGGCAGCAATCGAATCGTGAGAGTGGTGATCAGAAATCCGATGCATGTCTGCATCGTCAGCGCGGTGCCGATGTAGCGCGGATCGCCGAGCTCCGTCACGCACGCCGAGAACTGCGCGGAGTCGGCGACAACGCTCGCGCCCCAGATCACCGCAATCGCGAGCAGTGCGTACTCCGATCGGCCGAAGAGAAATCCGATGGCGATGCAGCACGCGCCGCTGACGGCCATTGCCGCCGATGCGACGACGGTGCGTCCGATGCGATCCGCGAGCAAGCCCGCCGCGACGCAACCCACCGCGCCGCTCCCGATGACAGTGAATGAGGCAACCTCCGCGAGGCGCGGCGTCAGCGCGGCGCGAAACATCGCCGGCGCCCACGTCCACATCGCGTAAAGCTCCCACATGTGGCCGAAGTAGCCGAAGTTCGCCAGGCGCACGCCGCGATTGCGAAAGACGCTCGTGACCTGGGTGATGTCGAAGGGTTGATTCGGCAGCGCATACGGGCCATCGCGAAGCAGCAGCACAATCAGCCCACCGGCGATCGCCAACAGCGAAGCGAATGACACGTTCACCCGCCATCTCGATGATCCGATCGCGTTGATGAGGTACGGCGACGCTTTGCCGAGCGTCAGCGCCCCGATCAGCACGCCTAACGCGAAGCCGCGCCCGATGCGAAACCACGTGGCGATGAGCTTCATCGCCGGCGGATAAACGCCCGCGAGAAACATCCCGGTGAGAAAGCGCAGCGTAATCGCCGGCGCAGCGGAGTGCGTGGACCACGCTAGAAACGCGTTCACCGCGGCGCCTGCGAATGCGCACAGCGCGAACAGATGCCGCGCGCGAATGACGTCGGGAAGATTGAGCAGTGCGCTACCGAGAGTGCCGGCGACGAATCCAATTTGCACGGCGAGCGTCAGCCAGGCCGTCGTCGATTCGGTCAGCTTCCACTCGCGCGAAACCTGCGGCCCGACCGCCGACACGCCGAACCACAACGACATGCCGAGGAGCACTGCAGCGGAGAGGAGGACAAGCGCGGTCCAGCGACTCACTTCGTTTTCAGGACCCAGACGTCTTGCGGCGCCAGCGTCTTATGCTCTACGCGAGCGCCGCTTTCGAGATCACACGATGCGATCACCGCCCGATTGCAACGTTCGGATCTCCACGCCGGCAGGCGCAACGTCGGGATGCTGCACGCCCGCCCAGTCGAGCATCGAGCGAATGAATTTGCCGAGCGACTCTTCGCGATCCGTTTCATAGGCGGAGCCGAGGAAGGTGCCGATGACCATGATGCGGCCTTTGCCGAACTGATTCGTGACGATTGCCGGCGAGCCGTCGCTGAAATGTGCGATTAGCCCCTCACCCGGCCTTCGGCCACCCTCTCCCGCCGGGAGAGGGCCGGGGTGAGGGGCCAGGCTTTCCTGATACAGGGCGCCTTTGAATTTCAGTGGAGCGCCGCGGTCCGCGGCGGCCGCCGAGGACGGCGGCCCTCCACTGTCAACGATCACGTCAACCTTCCCGCTCGCCGTCATCTGCACCGCGGTCTCGCGGCAAGCGCAGACTTCGTTGAGGCCGAAGCCGGGAATGATCTCCTTCGCGCGCCCATGCTCGTCGTTCCAGGCCAGTCTCGCCTCGGCAACGACGGCCCCGCCGTTGCGAACGAATTCGCGAATGGCCTTCGCCGCGTTCTCCGAAATCATCAGCGGATAAGGCACGATGATTAATTTGTAGTGATTATCAATATTATTAATGTGCACGAAATCTATGGGTATGTTGGTCGGGAAAAGCGCACGGTAGTAGCCGAGCATCGATCTGCGCGGCATGGACTCCGCGTCGCTCTGCGCCTGCCGCCCGCCCACCATGTATGACAGCGGGTTGTAGACGATCGCCACTTCGGCCGCTGCGGGATGTGCGTTGACGAACAGCGCGCGATTCGCGTCGATCGTTTTCGCTACGGCGCCTGCCGCCCGCGCGCGATCGGTGATCGTGCCGTCGAGGTTGATCAGACCAAATCCGCCGGACTCGTAGCCGGAGCTCATCGGATACCACGCGTACACGTTCACCGCTTTCGCTCCGCGTGCGAGTGCGCTCCACATCCACTCGCGTACATCGGCTGCAGTAACAGTGGAGCTCACGCGCAAGGCGACAGTGCCGAATCCTCCCTGCAGCTCGCCGATCCAGAACGCGCCGCCGGTCGCCGAGCGCGTGAAGTCGAGGAGCGCTCCGCGCCACGCCGGATCGCGTCCGACGGCATACGAATGTTTGGGATAGATCGATGTGCCCCAAAAGTCGACTTTGCTCGCCGCTTCCCAATCATCGGGATTGCCGTAGCCATCGAGTGGACTGGTGAAAAGATTTGGTGCCGCTGCGTGACTGGTCGCCACCGCGTTCGGCAGCACGCTCTTCACCGCGTCGTAGCGCGCGCGCAAATCTTCCGAAATTTTCTGAGTGATGAACCATCGCCAATCGATGTAATCGGTATACGAGAGGATCGTGCTCAGTCGATTCGGCTCGACCTCATCCCATGACTCGAAGCGGCGGTACCACGCGCGATTGAGCGCGTCGAGCGATCCGTATTTCGACTGCAGCCACTTGCGAAACCGCGCGGCGGTATACGGGCAGAAACAGAATTCCGCGCTGCGCATGTACGTCGCTTCGGCCCAGTTGATGACGTGCGGCTCGCTCCAGAGATCCCAGCCGATGAATGCCGGCTTGCTCTTCATGCGCTCCGCGAGCGTGGAAAAGAGCCGCAACACCGCCGCGTGCACGCCGGGATGATCGAAACAGTAGCCGGGCGCGGCCTGCGACGGCATCACTTCGCCGCTGATCGAGACGAAGCGCGAATCGCTGTACTTCTTGCCGACCCAGTCGGGCGCTGAGTCGACGTAAACCTGAACGATCAACTTCAGTCCCGCTTCCTGCGCCAGATCCGCGAGCTGCTCGAGATTTTCGAGGTGATAGTCCCCTTCGCGCGGCTCGGCGCTCGCCCAGTCGACCCACGTGCGAACGCTGTTGAAACCGAGTGCTTTGATTTGCCGCAGGTCGGAGCGCCATTCATCGCGATGCGCGTGCGGGTCGGGATCGAGCATCGGAGCGCGCACTTTCCCGCCGCCGTACCACACCGCGATGGGGAGTGTAGGGCCGACTTCAGTCGGCCGGCTGAAGCCGGCCCACACGCAGAGAAACAGCCCAAGCATCGGCGCGCATTATCGCTGATACACTCTCGAGCACACAGCAATTGGAGGCCCCGATGGAAGCTCTGATGCAGGACTTCCCGCTGACGTTGCATCACATTCTCTGGCGCGCGGAGCGTCTCTTCGCGCGCAAAGAGATCGTGACGAAGACCGCCGATGGAGTCCGCCGCTACACCTACGGCGATTTCGTCACCCGCGTGCATCGGATCGCCCACGTGCTCTCTCAACTCGGCGTCAAGCGAGGCGATCGAGTGGCCACGCTGGCGTGGAACAACGACAGGCATCTCGAGCTGTACTACGCGGTTCCGTGCGCCGGCGCGGTCCTGCACACGCTGAATCTTCGGCTGTCGGCCGATCAACTGGCATACATCGCCAATGACGCCGGCGATTCGGTGATCTTTGTCGACGAATCGCTCGTGCCGCTGGTCAATACCTTTAAAGATCGCATCCCATCACTCCGTCGCGTCATTGTGCTCGATGACGAATTCGAGACGCTCATCGCCGCGGCGCCGCCGCGATTCGACTGGCCTCAGCTCGACGAACGAACGGCTGCGGTCATGTGCTACACGTCGGGGACAACCGGAAATCCGAAAGGAATCGTCTATTCGCATCGATCATCCTTTCTGCATGCGATGGGCTGCCTGCAAGCTACATCGCTAGGCTTCGTCGAATCCGACGTCATCCTGCCGATCGTGCCGATGTTCCACGCGAACGCGTGGGGCATTCCGCATGCCGGCGTGATGGCCGGAGCGACACTCGTTTTGCCCGATCGCTGGATGGGCGACGCGGAAGCGATGATCGATCTGGCGATGCGCGAAGAAGCAACCGTGCTCGCGGGAGTGCCGACGATCTGGGTCGGCGCGCTGCAGAAACTCGGCGACCGCAAGCTGCCGCATGTCCGAAAAGTCTTCTGCGGCGGATCCGCAGTTCCGCGCTCGCTGATGGAAGGAATGGACGCGCACGGCCTAACAATGCAGCACGCATGGGGAATGACAGAAACATCGCCGGTGGCCACCGTCAGCATTCCGCGCTCCTGGCACGATCCGTCGGATCATCTTTCGATCCGCTTGAAGCAAGGAGCGCCGGTGCCCGGTCTCGAGCTGCGCATCGCCGATCTCGAGAGCGGCGCAGAGCTGCCGTGGGACGGCGCGGCATTCGGTGAGATTCAGGTGCGCGGTCCATGGGTCTCGTCGGGATATCACAACGGATTCGAGCCCGAGCGCATGACCGCTGACGGGTGGTTCCGCACCGGCGACGTGGCCACAGTCTCGCCCGACGGCTTCATATCGATCGTCGACCGAACGAAAGACGTGATCAAGTCCGGCGGCGAGTGGGTCTCATCGGTCGAGCTGGAGAACGCCATCATGGCCCATCCGAAAGTTCTCGAGGCGGCCGTGATTGGAGTGCCACATCCGAAATGGCAGGAGCGGCCGATCGGCTACGTGGTCCCACGCCCTGAATTTCGTAATGATATTTGTTCTGATGAAATCATCACATATTTATCTGACAAATTTATGAAGTG
>QHVY01000298.1:0-1031 GCA_003223695.1 Acidobacteriota bacterium | reverse complement strand
GAAGGTGCTGCGACAGCGGGCTATGGCGACGGCGCAGGCTCGATGACGACTTCCGGATCGCTGCTCTTCTTGGTGCTCAAATTCGTGGCCTTGTAGGGCGCGGGACCCACGGCCGCGTTGTCCCTCACTCGAACCCAGCATTCGTTGCCTTTTCGGTTTTTGAACTGGACTTTGTCCGGCTCCGCGAAGTTAATGTCGAGATTTTGATTCGCCACCGTGAGGTAGAAATGAATCCACGATCCTTGGTACACCTTCTGATGGTCCGGGTTCGCTTTGTTTAGGTTGTTGACGTCAATGCAGATGACCGGGCCAGTTTTGCTCGCATGCCCCTCTCCGCCGGGGCAGTGCGTTGTATCGAGGATGACTGCTGTTTTGGTCCTTGGTGCGGGTGCCTTCCGTGTGTAAGCCTCAAATCCAAATAGAACCAGGGCTGCGACGATCAGGGCAACGATGGGCGCGTGCTTTCGCATGGCTCTCTCCTCCTACTGTTTTGTTGGGGGACCGTTCAGAGCATCACGGAAACGAGGCTGATTTCGAAGGTTTGAGGCGATCGCGCGCGACAACCAGGCGAGCGCCGAATCACGGTCGCCGCGGATGTTGGCAATGACTGCCGCTTGATAGAGGACACCCGAGCTGGTCGGATCGGCCTTCAATGCGAGCATCAACTCGGAATTCGCTGCTGCGATGCTCCCGCTCTTCGCGAGACACGTGGCGACCGTTGAGCGCGCGGCTGCATCGTTGGGGTTGACCGCGATCGCCTCGCGGGCGAGACGAATCGCACGCTGAAAGGCGGCTGGAGCCTTCGTTTGTTGTCCCGGCGTCCAACGATAGGCGTCCCCGAGGTTTGCCCAGTAGACGTAATTGTTCGGGGTGAGCACCGTCGCTTTCTCGAACGCGGCAGCAGCCTCCACGTAGCGGCCGAGGTAGAACTCGCATCTGGCCAGATTGGAGTAGCCCGCGCTGGTCGGTTGAATTTCGATTGAGCGCTGGAACGCGTTGATCGCATCGGAAAAGCGCTGCGACGCCTGCAA
>QHVY01000297.1 GCA_003223695.1 Acidobacteriota bacterium | reverse complement strand
CGAACGCCTCGTCGGCCGCGAAGTCGACGCCGACCACGCGGAGATGGAGTCGACCCAGCTGGCGCCGCCTGAGCGCGGACGTCATCGCCTCGTCGACGTCGCCACCGGAACTTCGTTTTTCTTCAGCCGCGCCGACGAGACGACGATTGGCAGGGCCGATCCGGTCACCGGAATTCTTCCGGACATCGATCTCACGCCTGTGGACAACAATCGCTCCGTATCGCGCCGGCACGCGAAAGTGATTCGCGCGAACAACGAGTATCACGTGCTCGAAGAAGTGGGTACGGTCAACGGCACCTACGTCAATGATGTACGCATTCCCACCGGCGTGCCGGTCACGCTTCACAACGGCGACCTGCTGAAAATTGGGCTGATCTCCATGAAGGCGGTCTTCGACTGATCGACGTAGCGCCGGCTCTTGAGACGTCGCGTGATCACCCCCGAAACTCCCGTCCGCTTTCTCAAAGGTGTCGGGGCCAGTCGCGCAAAAACACTCGAGGAATACGGCCTAACAGCGGCGCACGATCTGCTCTGGTTCTTTCCCTTTCGCTACGAAGATCGCCGCCATCCCACCCACATCGCCGACCTCGGTCACCATCTCGACGAGGCTGTGCTCGTGCGGGGACGCATCATCTCCGCGCATTCGAAGCTCTCGCCGGTGAAGCGCATGAAAATCTTCGAAGCGGTCCTCGAAGATGAAACAGGCGCGGTCAAGCTCGTCTGGTTCAATCAGCCGTTTCTTGCCGATCAGATCAAGCGCGGCGACCGATTCGCGATTTTCGGCGCTCCGAAGCTCTCGAATTACGGCAATCTGCAGATCGAAGGACCGGACTGGGAAAAGTTCGAAGGCGACGAAGAAGACGAAGGAGCGATCGTGCCGATCTACTCGAAGATCGGCAACATTCCGCCGAAAGCACTGCGACGAATCGTGGCCGAGTCGCTACAGGCGCTCCCGGCGCTCGAGGATCCGTTGCCGGAAGACATTCGCGAGACACTTCACGTCGGCCCGCTTGCGCCGGCGCTCGAGCAACTGCATCGCCCGCTCGAATTGAATGACGCGTTCCTCTGGCGCCGGTCATCCGCACACCGCCGGATCATTCTGCAGGAGTTCTTCACCTTTCAGCTCGCGCTGCGGGTGCGCCGGGCGAGCGAAGAGGTTAAGAAAAAAAATCGCAAAATCCTCGTTGACGACTCGATGCGCGGAGAAGTGAGAAAAATTCTGCCGTTCAAGTTGACGCGGGCGCAGAAACGCGTCGTGAAGGAAATCGTTGACGATCTGCAAAGCAATCGGCCGATGTACCGCTTGCTGCAGGGCGACGTGGGCAGCGGAAAGACGATCGTTGCGCTGATTGCAGCGATGATCATGATCCGCAACGGTCATCAGGTGGCGCTGCTCGCGCCGACGGAGATTCTCGTCGAGCAGCACTTCCAGCGAATTAGTCAACTACTTGACCATTCCGTCGTGCTGGCGAAAGCGACCGGATCGGCCACGCCTGCCGAGCGACGCCCGCTGCGTGCCGGCCTCCGCGACGGTTTCGTGCAGCTCGTGGTCGGCACACATGCGCTGCTCGAGGAGAAGATCGAATTCAAGTCGCTCGGTCTGGCGATCGTCGATGAACAGCATCGCTTCGGCGTCGAACAACGCCAGCGCCTTTTCGCGAAGGGTGAAACACCGGACATCCTCGTGATGACCGCCACGCCGATCCCGCGCTCGCTTGCGCTGGCGATGTACGGCGATCTCGAGCTATCGGTGATCGACGAATTGCCGCCCGGCCGGCAGGCGATCAAAACCGCAGTGCGCGCCAGCACACAGCTCGAGCGCATCTACAAATTCATCGATGACGAGATCTCGTCCGGCGCGCAGATCTACGTCGTCTATCCGATCATCGAAGAATCGGAGAAGTTGAACCTGAAGCCGCTCAAGCTGGGCTTCGAGGCGATCCGCGCGCGTTTTCCGAACCGTCAGGTGGCGATGATGCACGGTCGCATGACGCCGGCGGACAAAGAGGCGACGATGCAGCGATTCAAAGCGGGCGAGATCGACATCCTCGTCAGCACGACGGTGATCGAAGTGGGAATCGACGTGCCTAACGCATCGATCATGTTGATCATCGACGCCGATCGCTTCGGCCTGTCGCAACTGCATCAGCTCCGCGGGCGGGTGGGGCGAGGCCCGCGAAAGTCGTATTGCATTCTGGTGTCAGATACGGAGAGCGGACGTCTCGCCCGCAGCGGACGCGCGTCTCGCGCGGCCGCTTCTCAGTCGTCGGGCGCGACGCCCGACGACGGCGGCCGAGACGGCCGCTCTCCGGAGAAAGAGCGGCTCGATCTTTTCGCCGAGACGCGCGACGGATTCGAAGTCGCCGAGCGCGACCTCCAACTCCGCGGTCCCGGCGAATTCCTCGGCACTCGTCAATCGGGGGCGCTGCGGTTTCGCATGGGAAACATCGTCCGCGATCACGAGTTGATGGAGCGCGCACGAGACACGGCGATCGAAGTTCTCGATCGTCAGGGCGTCGCGCAGTCGGAAGAGATCGCCCGCAAGCTTCTCGGTGCGGAAGTTGCGGCCGTCAGAGATTAAGTTTTCTCAACCGCCTGCCGCACCGTTTCTACGACGACGAGCGGATCGACAGGCTTCGCAAGGTGGAAGTGGAATCCGCTCTTGAGAATTCGATCGCGATCTTCTGGCGCCGCGTAGGCCGTCAGCGCGATTGCCGGAACATCGGCGCAACGCTCGACAGCGCCTGAACGAATCCTCATCAGAAATGCGCAGCCGTCCTCGCCCGGCATTGCGATGTCGCTGACAATGACCGAGGGGCGGCTCTTGCGCAGTTCCTCGACCGCCGCTGGTGCGCTGTCGGCAGCGTTCACTTGTGCGCCATAACTTCGCAGCAGATTTGTAAGCATGCCGCGGGTGTTCGGATCGTCTTCGACGACCAGAACCGACACTCCTGTCAGCGACAGCGAACGTGCCATGTCGATCGGCGGCATTCCTGCGGTCGTTGTCGTGGCCGCGAGGATCGGCAGCGTGATCGTGAACGTCGCGCCCTTTCCTTCGCCTTCGCTGAATGCAGCGGCCGAGCCTCCGTGCAGCTCGACGATGCTCTTCACAATCGCCAGTCCGAGTCCGAGGCCGCCGTGAGAGCGGGAAGAGCTGGTGTCGGCTTGCCGATAGCGCTCGAAAATGAACGGCAGAAATGATCTCGGGATCCCCGAGCCATTGTCACGCACGGAGATGCGCACAGCGTCGGCGGCGCGCTGTTCGACAGAAATAACGATCGATCCACCCGCCGGAGTGAACTTGACCGAGTTCGAGAGCAGGTTCCAGATCACCTGCTGCAATCTGGCGGAATCGCCAGTTGGAACTCCGTTGATCGTGCCGAATTGAAGATCGAGATGAAGATTCTTGCTCTCCAGGCTGGGCCGGATCGCATCGATCGCGGCGCGAATGACAGTCGGCAAGTGCACGGGACCGATTGTCAGTTGCAGCTTGCCGGTGACGATACGCGAGACGTCGAGGATCTCATCGATGAGCTTCGCCTGCGCGCGGGTGCTTCGTTCGATCGTCTCGATCGCCACGCTCATGTTTTCGGGTGAGACGTGACCGAGGCGCAGCATGCTTGCCCAACCGAGTGTTGCAGTGATCGGCGTGCGCAGCTCATGCGACAGCGTGGCCAGAAATTCGTCCTTTGCCCGGTTCGCGTCCTGCGCCTGACGGTAAAGCCGCGCGTTGTCGATCGCGTATGCCGCACGCCTCGCGAGCTCGACAGCAGTCGCGAGATCGTTATCGGTGTACTGACGATCCGAAGATGAGACGAAAGAAATGGCTCCGAACGTGCGGCCGGCGGTAGCCAATGGCACGATCATGCATGGCCCAATGCCGAGTTGTTCGTACAACGGCCACGCAGGCATCTGTCGAACACGCGCCAATCTCTCCTCATCGACTTCGCAGATTAGGGCCGGTTCACCCGACTCAATCACCTGACGCGCCAGTCCGAGTTGATATTGCGACGGAGGAAAC
>QHVY01000296.1 GCA_003223695.1 Acidobacteriota bacterium | reverse complement strand
TGACACCGGCGTATATCCGGCCTGATTCGGTGGCCACGTACTCCTATTTGCGCTCGATGGTTTTTGACCGCGACCTGTCGTTTTACAACGAATGGGCGATGTTCGGCCTAACGCGGAATGGCGTCACGTTTTTCTCGGAAGTGACGCCGACCGGAGCGCTGGCGAATCACTGGTGGATCGGCACATCGATGCTCGCCGCCCCGTTTTATCTCGTTCTGCGCCTCTTTGCGGGAGGTTCCGACGGATTTTTCGGCGCATACGGATCGCTGCTCGCGTGGAGCAGCGTCTTTTTCACCGCGGCAGCCATGTGGGTTGCATGTTTGTTTATCCGCTCTCACCGAGCAATCGCAATCATCGCCACCGTCCTCGGCACTCCCCTCTTCTGGTACACCTTTCGATATCCGCTCGGCACTCACGCCGCAGGAACGCTTTGCGTTGCACTCATCTTCGCGACGCTCTTTGTGGAGGACAGGCAATCCTGCCTGTCCGGACAGACAAGATTGTCTGTCCTCCACGATGGCGCGCTCGTCGGACTCGCGGCCGGATTGGCGATCGCCACGCGACTGCAGCATTTCGTGCTGATTCCAGCTATAGTAACCGTTGCTATAGTACAGCGGCGGACTCTCCGCTGGTGGATCGAAGCGATCTCCGCCGGCGCGCTGCCGATCGCCGCGCAGGCGATCGCCTGGTTCGCGATTTACGGTACGCCGCTCGGGCCGCTGACGCGAGGCGCGAACCTGCAAGGCGTCACCTGGATGCCCTTTCAGCACATCGCGCTCGCGGAGGTCCTTTTCTCGAGCTATCACGGTCTGCTCGCGTGGTCGCCCATCGCCGGCGTGGCGATTGCCGGGTGGGTGGTCGGGTGGCGGCGCAACCGCGATCTCGCACTGACCTGCATCCTGATGTTTGCCGGCGAGTGGCTCGCGAACGGCACCTTCGATCGCTATTTCTGGGGCGGGATGTCGTTCGGCGGGCGGCGCTTCGTCGATCTTGCCGTGCCGTTCGCGCTCGGGATCGCGTGGTTCGCGGAGCGCGTCGGCACCTGGATCGCGGTTGCGATCGTCACGCCGCTCGTCGGGTGGTCAGTCGCCCTGATGGTCGCCGCGCAAGCGAACACGATCTCGCTCGCGCGCTACGTCAGCGGATCCCAACTCTTCGCTGCAGTGTTTTCGATCGAGACGTGGCGGCTGACGCCGCTGCATACCGATCGGAACTGGTTTGTGCTGTTGCCGATCATCGTCGTCGCGGCGGTGATGTTCGTCCTCCGACGATACGCGATCGTTTATGCCGCAATCTTCGTCGTCGCCGTTGCCATTTGCGCCGCCCGCACGCCCGCCTGCGCTCCGGCGGATATCGACTTGAAAAAGTCGGCGCGTGTGGGACCCCTCCTCGATGAACGCCGTCTCCTCGGCGATGAGGTCGACTGGGCTCGCGCACGCGGAGACGCGGCGCGCGTGCGTGCGACGTCCGGCGAAATCGCGGCGATCGATCGCGCGCTGGTGGAGATCAGTCGGTGAAGGCGATCGCCATCATCCTGATTCTGTTTGCTGCGGCGGTGTTGATCACGGATCCTCGTGGAAATTTTCCCCTCGATGACGACTGGGACTTCACGCTCTCGACATGGAATCTCGCGCACACAGGGAGAGTGCAGCACACGCCGTTCACGTCGAGCATCGCGGTCTTGCAGTATTTCTGGGGTGCGCTGTGGACGATTCTCTTTGGCCAGAGCAGCACAGTGCTGCGCGTATCGACTCTGACTCTCTCGCTCGCATCGACTCTGCTGATTTACATCATCCTGCGCCGAAGCGAAGTCGGGGCGTGGCTGGCAGGATTTTCGGCGCTCGCGTTTTTCTTCAATCCGCTCATCTACTGGGCCTCGTTCACGTACATGACCGACGTGCCCGAGCTCTTTCTCAGCATTGCTGCGTTCGCGCTGCTGGTGGAAGCGCTGCGTCGCGATTCGAACAAATGGCTCATTGCAGCCGTCGTCGTGGCGATCGCGTCATTTTTCGTCCGGCAGATTGGAATCGTGAATGCGATCGCGCCGCTGATTGTGCCCCGCAAAAAAGTGAGGCTGGCGTACGGTGCAGCCTGCGCGCTGTACCTCGTGCTGCTCGCCAGTGGAGCGCTGATCGTCTCCCGCCAGGAGCTGCAGATCCACATGCTGCGCGCGAGCGATCTGCTCATCGGCGCGGCGCACTATGCGTTTCTCAACGTTCAAAGCGCGGCTCTCTTTTTTCTGCCGCTGGTCGTGCTTTTGTGTGGACGTAGAGCCGGCTCTCCAGCCGGCTTGGGCCGCCTGAGAGGCGGCCCCACGTTGGCACTTGGGATTTTCGCAGTCTGGTTCACCGCCATCGCCTGGCACCTCATCGCGCTCGGCCGCCCGATTCCCTACCCGATTCGCGGCAACGTCCTTGTGAACTTCGCGCTAGGCCCGCCCACGCTGCGCGATACGTTCGTCTTTCGCATGCCCTATCCATTTCATGTTGGTGTTGCAGTACAGATGACGCTGATGATCGCGACGACGATCCTGGCCATCTTCGTCGCCGCCGTTCTTTTTCGAGCCCGAAGTGTCGCCGCCGCCTACTGCATCGCCGGAACGGTGATCATGATGTTCATGCGCGTCTATTTCGATCGCTACTCGATCGATACGATGTGGCCGCTGGCGATCGTGATTACGATTGCTGTGAAGGATGTGCGAGTGCCGCGCGTCGCCGCGTCGATCGCGTTAGGCGTGATGATCGTCCTTTCCGTTGCCGGAACCGCGGAATATCTCGCGTGGAACCGCGCGCGGTGGGAGGCGTTCCGCTGGCTGCAGATGCGCGGCGTGACGCTCGATCAGATGGATGCCGGATACGAAATCAACGCTCTCCTCGCGATCCGCACCGGCCGCAAATTCCTCGGCAAAGAAGGATTCGCAGTGCACGACGATCGCTTCATTCTCGCGTTCAATGCCGTGCCGGGATACGAAACGCTTGTGTGCGTTCTTGAGTGTGGTGGCGGGCTCTCAGCCCGCAGCGGCCGGCTAAGAGCCGGCCACCACACTTATGCTTTGCGCACCGTCCGCTGCTCAATGCGTTTTTGCCGCGGAGCGACGATCAAGCGGTGCACGAAAATCCCCGGCGTGTGAACGCAGTCGGGCTCCAGCTCGCCCGGCTCGACGAGCTCTTCGACCTCGGCGATGCAAACTTTGCCCGCGGTGGCGGCCATCGGATTGAAGTTGCGCGCCGCTTTGCGGTACATCAGGTTACCGAGACGGTCGCCACGCCACGCCGCGACGAGGGAGAAGTCGCCAACGATGCCGCGCTCCATGACGTAATTGCGTCCGTCAAATTCGCGCGTCTCTTTTCCTTCCGCGACCACGGTTCCGAAACCGGCGGGCGTGAAGAATGCCGGGATGCCCGCCCCGCCCGCCCGCATCCGCTCGGCGAGCGTGCCCTGCGGCACGAACTCGACCTCCAGCTCGCCGGCGAGAAACTGACGCTCGAACTCCGCGTTCTCGCCGACATACGACGACACCATCTTGCGAATCTGCCTCGTCCGAAGAAGAAGACCGAGGCCCCAGTCGTCGACGCCGGCGTTGTTGGAGACGCAGGTGAGATTCTGCACGCCGCGTTTGACGAGAGCGTGGATGAGATTCTCGGGAATGCCGCAGAGGCCGAAGCCGCCGACGACGAGCGTGGCGCCGTTCGGGATGTCCTTCACGGCCTGCTCGGCAGATCCGACGACTTTGTTGATCATTGTGCCAAACGATATCAAATAGAACGTCAGGGTCCGCGGACGAGAGAAATTTCGAATTTCGAATTTCGAATTTCGAATGAAGAATGACGAATGACGAAGGGCCCGGAAGTTCTGAATTCTTCATTCTTCATTCGAAATTCGAAATTCTTCATTGCCTCAGCGGCGCGGTGCACGCACTTTGCTTATGGAGTGGAGGACAGACAATCCTGTCTGTCGGACAGGCAGGATTGCCTGTCCTCCACAGGGAGGCAACCATGACCGACCGATACGATGACGCTGATTTCAGCGGCGACTACGCGCGCGACACGCATCGCGGCGGATACGGCGACGACTATGCACGCGAGAGGCCGTGGACCTACCGCGGGCGCGGCCCGAAAAATTATCGTCCGTCCGATGAGCGAATCTGGGAAGAGGTCAATGAGCGCCTAACGTATGACCACAATGTGGATGCGACCGATGTGGAGGTCAAGGTCGAAAACTGCGTCGTCACGTTGACCGGTCGCGTGCGCACACGCTACGAGAAACGCCGTGCCGAAGATGTGGCTGCAAGCGTTCGCGGCGTCAACGATGTCATGAACGCTCTGCGCGTCGGACAGGCCGATCAAGAAATCGAAATCGGAAAGGCTAGCGAGTGAAGCGCTTCGCCGTCCTCCTCATCCTTCCGCTGCTCCTTGGCGCCAATCCTGCCCCGCGCGAGGTGGCCACGTTCGCCGGTGGCTGCTTCTGGTGCATGGAACATCCGTTTGATTCGCTGCCCGGCGTCGTTTCCGTGACGTCCGGCTACACCGGGGGTCACGTGAAGAATCCGACGTACGAACAGGTATCAGCCGGCGGAACGGGCCATCGCGAATCGGTGGAGATCGTCTTCGATCCGACGAAGATCAGCTACGCCAAACTCCTCGATGTCTTCTGGCACAACATCGACCCGGCGGATAACGATGGGCAGTTCTGCGACAAAGGATCGCAATATCGTTCAGCAATTTTCTATCACGACGAGACGCAGAAGCGGCTCGCGGAAGAAACAAAAGCGGCCGTTGAAAAGCGGCTCGGCCGCGCGTACACCGACATTCTTACCGCTTCACAATTCTGGCGCGCCGAGGAGTATCACCAGCACTATTACAAAAAGAATCCGGTGCGCTATCACTTCTATCGCTTCAATTGCGGACGCGATCAGCGCCTCGCGGCGATCTGGGGACGCTAGTCCTCGCGGGCACACTCGCGAACCGCTTCGACGAGCTCGGATGTATCGAAGGGCTTGATGATGACTCGGCAGACTTCGTTCAGTTGGCGGTTGGTGACGTCTTTCGGATACGCGGTGGCGACCACAGTCTTCGACACGAGCTTGGGCTTCGTGGCGATCAATTGACGCAGGACTGTGAAGCCGTCGACACGAGGCATCATCAGGTCGAGCACGAGTGCGTCGTACTCGTCTTTCGACAGCATGTCCAGCGCTACGGCGCCATCCGAGGCGGTGGCGACGTTAAATCCGTGTCTCGCCAGAAGGCGCTGGATCAAAACCCTGATGGATTCGTCATCGTCGACGACAAGGACCCGGGCTGGCATTACCGAGGCCCATGCAAGAGTCCGGCCCTTTAAATAACTCAGCTCTCCTCAACCATCGTTCCGAGCACGTGCGAGGCTCCTCCTTCGGCGGGAATGATCGTCGCGTTCACGACGCCAGTGACGCTCGATCCATCCTTTTTCTTCAGTTGGATACGCAGATTCGTGAGCGCACGGTCGCGCTGCAGTTGCGACAGAAATTTTTCGCGATCGGAACGCTGATGATAGATATCCCAGGTCTCCCGCGACAGCAGCTCCTCGCGCGACGCGTAGCCGAGGTATGAAGCGAGCGCGTCGTTGCAATCGAGGAAGCGCCCGTCGAGCGTCGTTCGGAAGACACCG
>QHVY01000295.1 GCA_003223695.1 Acidobacteriota bacterium | reverse complement strand
TTGGGAGTCGAGGAAACGGCCGGTGAATGCAGTGATTCCTGTTGGGAAGCCGGGTGTCAGTTTGTTGTTGTGAGTTTCGAGGCAACCTGCGCAAACAGGATTGGTCGGTAGCGGAGCAGGTTTCGGCCAGTAGTATTGCGCCGCGGCCGAACCTGCAGTCAAAAGCGAGATGCTGAGAAACAGGCCTATTTTTCGGATCGCCCTCACGTATCGTTCCCTTTCCGATTCAAATACAGCCGCTTCGGCGCACCGCGCGGCGTCATCCTTTGATTGTCAGAAGACCGAATAATTTTAGCATCCTGTTCATTCCACCGCGCATCAAAAAAAACAGCGGGCCGGATTGCTCCGGCCCGCTGGATTTCAGCGATCGATTGAACCGCTGGACTACGGAGGTGTCGTGTTGGTACCCACTGGCGGCTGATTGCACGGTACCGCGCCCGGCGGGCAGACGAGGACGCCACCGGCAGGCCCGATCTGCGCACCCACCGCAGCAACTGGCGAGCAACCATTGCCCAGCCACGATGCGTCGAAGAGCACCGAGAAGCGGCTTTCCGCCTGCAGGTTGACCGTGACCCAGTTCTGACTTGCTCGCAGCGTGTTGCCCGGAGCAACCGCAAGGCCATCGCGTGAATAGATGACGCTTCCGCCGTTATGCAGGTTCAGATACATCCAGCCAGCAACATCGCCCGCGGCTGTCGGCTGCGCCGGGAAGAGCGCGCTTGTTGTCGGGTTCGACGAAGTTTCCGGCGTGGCCAGGCTAGGAATGATCGACGGCGAAATCACCAGAGTCGGCGCGACGGTTGTCGCGTTCTCGTGTTCATCGAATCTCACGATTTCAGAGACCGCGAGAGATGAGTTCGAAGACGCCGCTACGTTCGCACCTGTGCAGCCGCCGGCCGTGATGCCTTCACGCCAGATCTGGAAGTTGGTATTGAAGCTGCCGGTTCCACCCTGAATGTCCCGAGCCGCAAATGTACTCGGGAGTGGCTGACGGCGGTCGTACCGGCGATCGAGACCAGTACCGAATGTGTACCGATCATAGAACGTATCCGGCAGGTTGGTCGGCGGGGTGAACGAGGAGCTGGAACCAACTCCGCCACCCTCCGGGATCGCGCGGATGGGAACCATGTTCGCGCCGCCCGCAGCGTTGACCACCGCAGGATTCGGCTGAACGTTCTCGTAGTCGCCGATCAGAACGTTGTCAAAAAGGATGTTGGTGGTGAAGTACACGCCACCGGCCGTGGTCGGCAGGTTCGTGTTGCAGTTCGCGTTCACGTCAACCGTGATGTAGCCGATCGCATCGTTGTGGGTTCCACCAACGAGCTGGTTCGATGCGCAGCTGCAGGTGTACACGCCCGTGGTGAGCGCCGACTGAACGCAGGCGAGCAGCGGCGGCGGGATTGCACCCGGCAGAGCCGAGCATCCCGCGAAGCTGTTGATGTTGGGATTCGTCGTTGCGCCGTTGGCCGGAAGCAGAGCGCCCGCTGCGCAGCCGCCTGGTGTCGTTGCGCACGCCGGCTGCGATCCCGCAGTCGGGTTCGCCGGCGAAACCGTGTTGCTCGAAGTGCCTGAGGTCCCGGCAATCACGCCGCGGTTGAGGATGTCGTACAGGTTGATCCCCTGAACGTCATAACCCGTGAGGAAGATGTTGAAGTCGAGGACCGGGAATGACCAATCCGTCCAAACCACGACGTGCGCAATCTGAGGAAGGTTGCTGACGTTCGTGATCGTGAACAGTGTGGTCCGGGCAGTCGTCTGTGCCGACTTGATATCGACATCGAAGAACGGCAGCAACAACGTCGCGGCCGGCGCGTTGCCGATGTCGCATGTATCGTCGTTGTTGGTCGTCGTCGGGCCGAAGCCGGCAACTGCGGGATTGAACGTCGCGTTAGGCCGCACAGTGAGTGTGCGGGCCAGCGCTGTCCCCGCCAACAGGACGGCTGCCAACATGGCCAGAACCGTGAGTTTTCTCATTTCTTTCTCCTACACATCAGTTGTTGAGTAGCTCGTTGAAAGTAACTGTCGGTCACCCTCTCTCGACGATACAATCACCTCCCGCGCCGATCGTACAAAAATCGTTTTTTATTTCAGTTGCCGTAACAGTATGGCCAACAAAACGAGAAGTCAATACCTAAACGACGATTTTATGGCGTTACCCCATAGCTTTTGAGGATGCAAACGAAGGGCATTATATCCACCGCGCCGCCCGATACAACCCCCATTTACGTAAAGCACCCACGGCGGGCGCGCGCCGCAAGTTCGGTGCCTGATCTCCACCTGCGTTACTTTTTCGCCGCGGTCACCGCAGAAATTGTTCCGCGATTCAGAAACACCTGAATGGATCCGTTCTGCGGCGCCAGTACCGTCGAAGCCGAGGATTCGTACATCACGATGACGTCGGGTTTTCCATCGCCGTTCACATCAGCAACGGTGACGTCGTAATTTGTGAGCGGGTCAAGGACGAGACCCTCGACGTTCGCCCGCGTGAACCCGCCTTTGCCGTCGCCGAGGAGAATGACCGCTTCGCGAGGATCGTGACGCGTGTAGACGATGTCGAGATTGCCGTCGCCATCGAAGTCGCCGGCCGCCATACCGAGAACGGGACGGTTGCCCGCCCAGCGAGCGATCGGAGTGCGCCTCGGTTTGTCATCCGCGAAGCTCAGGCGATCGATTCCCACGACAGCTTTGTTCGTTGGATTGGGAACGAAAGAGCTCTCGACATCTGCAGGCCAGAAGCGAACGTAGGAGAGGAGCGCATCATCGCGTTTCTTCGACGTGAATTTGCCCGCTGTGTTCGCGTAGTAATAGCCGAGCGTCGGAATGAGGCGAGCGTCGGCCGCGAGCGGTTTCCATTTCTTCGTGCCGTCGCTCAGAAAGATCACATCGTTGCTGTTCATGTAGATCGATGAGGCGATCACATCGGGTGCGGAGTCACCATTCAAGTGAGCGACGGTCAGCCAGTCTCCAGCCACCGGCCGTTCCGATGCGGCCACGTCGGCGCCCTGCCATACTTTTCCTTTTTCGCGATTGAGATAGACCCGAATTTTTCCCACTGGTCGTGAACTGGCTCCCGACACACCTTCGCTGATCGCGATGATGTCGGGGTATCCGTCATGATCGACATCGGCGACTGCGACGCGGCGCGTTGCGTAGTCGCGCGGAAGTCCCTGACTGGAGAGTCTGAAAACCCCCTTGCCATCGCCGAGCATCACGAAGACGCCGACCTGATGCACGGCAAAGGCGAGATCCATGTGGCCATCTTTGTTGAAGTCCGCAGCGACCACATTCCCGTAATCGAGTTGGATCGGCCATTGAACGTTCGTCCACTGATGCCAGTGCCCCTTGCAGTCGCCAAGAAAAATCACCGGCGTGCCGCGCCCTTTGCGTTCGGGAGGAGCGATGATGTCCGGACAGCCGTCGCCATTCATGTCGGCAACAGCGAGGGAATTGCGCCACGATCCAGAGGTTGGTAGCCCCTCCGATGCTTTGGTGAAGCGAATGGTTTTCCCGGCGGGCTTCGGCGTGAGATCGGAAAACTCCGAGCGCATGTCCTCGAAGCGACATCCCGCACCCACACCCAGACGTACTTGTCGTTCTGCTGATAGACCTCGTTGGTCGCATTCACGTACGCGAACGGCCTCACGAAACCGGGATCGACATCCACGTAGCTGGACCACTGCCGATCGAATTTTTCGATGTGATACGAGTAGCCATAGCGCCAGTAATGTTTGTTCGGATCGGGATTGGTGCCTGGATCTTCGGGGATTCCGAGGCGCGCCTTTCGCTGCTCCGGAGTTTCGGGCTTGAGGTATTTCGGAACGCCGCCGTCAGGAACAGCTTCGGACGCGGACGTCGTAGTTGCCGGAGCAGGCGCGGACTGCTGTGGCGCCTGGCCAAAAAGCGCGGAAGCCGCGGTCGCAGCGACAGCGATCATCGGAAGGAATTTCATCTTCAGCATTGAGAGATCTCCGTTCAAATCAAGTCTGCTAAGGTCGGTTGCGAACGGCGGAAGAACGTCAGACCGCCGACGAAAAATGCTGTTGCGGTAACCAGAAGAAATACGAGCGAGCCGATTCCAGGTAACGCGGCCGAGAGCATTGCGCTGCGAAACAAACCGAGAAGCGGCGTCATCGGATTCCACTCGAAAAGGGATTCGAAGCGCCCGGCAACCGGATAAAGAATCGGACTGAGATAGAACACTACGGAAAGCGCAAATCCGAGAATGGGA
This sequence comes from Acidobacteriota bacterium, assembly GCA_003223695.1. Taxonomy (GTDB): domain Bacteria; phylum Acidobacteriota; class Thermoanaerobaculia; order Gp7-AA8; family Gp7-AA8; genus Gp7-AA10. Next base: position 2,783 of record QHVY01000295.1, on the reverse strand, counting down.
AGCAGATCGCGAAAGACGACGTACGCCGGCGCCAGGAACCAACCGAGCCCGACTTGCAGGGCAAACTGCAAAACGAGCGCGAACGGAAGCAACCACACGAAACGCGGCATCGTGCCGCGCAGCATCAGAAAGCCAATGAAGAGGGCCAGGCCGACGCCCTCGAAGATCAGCGCCGACGCATTCGGCACCACGATCAGAAGCTCGCTGCGAAACGCGAGTTCTCGTACCATCGGCGCGTTCTCGACGATCGTCGTGGTCGAGCGAATCACGCCCTCGTTGATCCCCAGCCACGGAAGCAATCCGGAGATCAGAAAGAAGATGTACTCGTCATTCCGCGAACCTGGCCCGCGGCTGAACATGAACGTGAAAACGAACCAGTACAAGACCACCAGAGTCAGCGGCTGCAGCACTGCCCAGAACAGCCCGAGCGCTGAGCCGGTGAAGCGGGCGGTAAAATCGCGTTTGACGAGCTCGCGAAGCAGGTGAACGTTGCTGTACAGGAGTGAGGCCTCCGGACTTGACAGAAGAGGACAGAAGTCCGTAGATTGAGGAGCGGAAGTTTATTTTTCCACAGCATAAAAGTCAATAAAAAGCCGATGAATTCAACGCAAGTTGACTCAGGTGGAGCTCGCCGAGCGCATCGGGATTCATCAGTCCGACCTGTCCCGCATGGAGCAGGGTGAATATAAGGTCGGTCTGGACACACTGCTGAAAGTCTTACAAACGTTTGATCTCAGCATGGGCGACTTCTTCGAAGAAGGAAGCCGGGCGCAGTCGGTGTTCGACAAACTGAAAACGCTCAGTCCTGCGGCTCAGAAAGAAGTCGAGAGCTTCATCGAGTTCAAGCGCGCGCAGGAGCTGGGACCATGGGAATCAGACGAGGGAGAGGGCGAGGGTGGAGATGTCTGAGGTGTCGACGCGAGCGGAAGGAGTGCGCCGCGACGCGCTGGCGAAAGTTCGCGCCGGACAGGTTGAAGAGGCGCTCGAGCTTTACGACGCGGCACTGCAACTGGCCAGCGACGAAGAAACCCGCGAGCTGATCACGATCAACAAAGCCGACGCGATGATCGCCATCGAGCGATCCGGACCCGAGGTCCAGACGCTTCCAACGATCGTGATGCGCCGTCGCAATCTGCGCCACGTCTATCTCGCGGCGTACGCGCTGGTCTTCAAGTACCGCATTGAGAAGGAGCTCAAACGGGCAACGTTTTACGGCCAGCTCGCGTTGCAGAGCGCGGAAGAGGCAGATGAGGCGTTCTGGAAGATTGGTGCGCTCAACGAGCTCGCCAGCATCTACGACGCCGATTCGAAATTCAAAGAAGCGATCGAGTGTCGCCTCGCATACGGTCTCGCCGTCGAAAACCTCGGCGCCTCGAAGCTGCTTAATGACGAACTCCACGACGGCATCGCGCTGATCGAAAAAGCGCTTCCGTTCATCTCCGCCCCCATGCACATCGCCGAGGCGTACATCGATCTCTGCTTTGGCCACCTTGGACTCGACAATCTCGAGCAGGCGCGCCACTTCGGCGAAGCGGCGCTCGAGCTGGCAAACGAGCCGCGGCAGATCCGCAACGCTCACTATCTCCTCGGCGAGATCGCCTACAAGATGGATGATATCGAAGGCGCCGAGCTCCACTTCGACAAACTGGCGGCGTTCTATCCCGACTTCCGCCACCTCAAATCGTTGCTCTTCGCGATCGACTTGCGATCGATGGTGAACCTGAAATTATGAAACGCGCGCTCTTCGCTCTCATCTTCGCGTTGTTGCCGATCGCGCTCGCGGCACAGGTTCCCGACCGCGATGTGCTGCTCACTCCGGACGGAACGCTATACACAATTGAGAGCATCGACAACGAAGGTTCCTCGACGTCGGGAGTGATCCGGTATCTGCGGTTGACGATTCAGCGACCGAACGAGCGCCAGCAGACCGCGGTCGTTCCCGAGTCGCTCACAGCCGGCATTCACTGGCGTCCGGCTCTCGCGTATGACGCCGCCTCGCAGACTCTGTTCATCTTCTGGTTGAAGATGCCGAACGCGATGTCGAGCGAGCTGCTGCTCGCGTCGTACGCCAGCGGGACGTGGCATCCGGCGGTTTCGATCGACAATCAGCCGTATCACCTGCGCTACAACCTGAGAATCGGCATCACGCACAAACTCGCGCTGAGCGATCAGACGTACGGCGATGTGCCAATGTTGCTGATTCACGCGATCTGGTGGGAAGAAACTGGCTACGGCGAAAACGCGCGATACGCGATGTTCGGCGTGCAGAAAGGTTTGATCTCTGCGATCGAGATGCACGATCTCGACGAGTTCGCTCCGAGTCCCGGCATGTTCCCGAACCCGATCAACGCGAACTTCAATCCTGAGATCCTCAAGCATCCAGCATTCGCCGACAACGGCACGCAGGACTCGATCGATGTCATCTACGGCAATGTGCAGATGAACGATTTCGTTCGCGTGCGCCTGCGGCCCATCGCCGAGGGACGCATTCACATTCCGATCGGCGCACATCCGGGCGGACCGCGCACCGTTGCACCGAAGAGCTTCACCGATCCATGGTCGGGCCCGATCTCGACGATCGTTTCGCCTCACGACGGTTCGATGCTTCTGTACAACGCCACGAAGGACTCCGTGAACTACATTCTGTACAGCGGCAGCTCGTGGTCGTCGGCGAAGTCGGTGCCCCTGAGCGACAAACTCTCCGCAGACGCGGCCGTCGCCGCGCTGACGCGGATGATGAGCCAGTAGCTCAGACCTGCGGCTTCGACTTTCCCACTGAAGCG
>QHVY01000090.1 GCA_003223695.1 Acidobacteriota bacterium | reverse complement strand
GCGAGGGATCGATTCGACGGATCACCTGAAACGTCAAGAGATGGCGCACCGGAACCATGGTCGTGCGGTGGGTTGCAACCGCATTGCTTGAAGCACAGAACCGCTTCCGGCTCAAGGGATATCGCCATCTTCCTCGTTTTCTTGCTGCCCTGGAGGACGAATTGCACCGGCATTGTCTGACAAACACAAGATCGCCTAACTTCAATGGGACCATCGTCGTCATTCAACGGAAAGAGGGACATCGCCGCTAACGGGGCGGACCGCCGGCGCGAATGCGGGCGCGGATGCTTCATGGTGCGAAAGGTTGACCGTTAACCCGTTAACCGTTAACTGCTAACGATCGGGGCGTGCGGGATCGCCTGCGAAGGGTTACCTGTTAACTGCTAACCTTCGCCAACATGGATGTCCGGGTCGCCAGTTGGATCGAGTTGCAGGAGGCGGTTTTCACGGACTCCTGGCGGCCGCGCATCCAGCGCTTTCGGTCGTCGTTCGTTTTTCGCGGCGTTCCGCGCGTCTCTCATACGCTCGATACCAGTCTGCAGACTGGCGCTTTCGTCGCGCACGAGAAGCATCTGCTGACGAGCTTTCGCAAGTATGCGGTGGAGAGCGCTGTGCACGGCGACTGGGTGTGGAACTGGCTCTCGCTCGCCAAACATCACGGCCTGCCAACGCGGCTGCTCGACTGGTCCTATTCGCCGTACGTGGCGATGCACTTCGCCACCGAGAACTTCCGCGATTTCAACGACGACGGCGCACTCTGGTGCGTCGATTATCAGAAGACGAACGAGCTGTTGCCTCCGCCGCTTCGCGAAATTTTGAAGAGCGATAACGCCAACATCTTCACGACGGAAATGCTCAACCGTGTCGCCACCTCTCTCGACGACTTCGATGCCCTCGGCGGCGATTTTTTGCTGTTCTTCGAACCGCCCTCACTCGACGAACGAATCGTCAATCAGTTCGCGCTCTTTTCTCTTCCGTCGAGCCCAAAACTCTCGCTGGAAGAATTGCTCAAAGGGCGCGAATCGCTCTATCGCCGCATCATCATCCCCGCCAATCTGAAGTGGGAAGTACGCGACAAGCTCGATCAGGCCAACATCACCGAGCGCGTGCTCTTCCCCGGGCTCGATGGCTTGTCGCAGTGGCTGAAACGATATTTCACGACGAGGAAATGATTTAATTCCGAGCGCCAGCGAGGAATCAGCCGAGGCGCGGCATGCGCTTCTCCGACATGCCGCGGTTGACTCCTCGCTTCGCTCGGAGTTTTTGACCTGACATGACGCATCTGCTGCTGGCAACTCTGCTCGTCCTCAACAAAGGCGATTCGACTCTCGCGTTCGTCGATCCTACTTCTCTGCAAGTCATTGCGAAGGTTCCGACGGGAAACGCGCCACACGAGGTGGCCGTGTCGACCGACGGCCGTGTCGCGCTTGTCGCCAATTACGGCACGGGTCCGGAGCCCGGAAGCACTATATCAATACTTACTATAGCTGACCGGAAAGAGCAGCGGCTGAAGATTCCCCTGCTGCGACCGCACGGCACGTTTGCCATCGGCTCGCACATTTACTTCACAGCCGAGGGAAGCCACGTAATCGCGCGCTATGACGTCGCGAGCGGCGCCATCGATTGGATCTGCGGCAGCGACGCCAATGTCACCCACATGCTCGTCGTCACGCCGGACGAGAAAAAAATCTACACGGCAAATATCGGCTCGGACTCGGTGAGCGTCATCAATCTCAGCGCAGCGCCGAGGGTGATCGGCGTGAAACAGATCGCGGTGGGAAAGGGGCCGGAGGGCATCGATCTTTCGCCCGATGGACACGAGATCTGGGTCGCACACCGCGGTGACGGCGCGCTCTCAATCATTGATACCGCAGCAGACAAAGTCGTCCAGACAGTGACCATAGGAACGAAGACGGCCAATCGCGTGAAATTCACCCGCGACGGCAAGCGCGTGCTGATCTCGGATCCACCGTCGAATCAAGTGATCGTGTACGACGCCGCGACGAAGCAACTCGTCAGGAAGATCGACACGGATGCAGGACCGGAAGGAATTCTCATTGCCCCGGATGGCAAACGCGCGTTCATCGCGTGCAGCAACGCCGGAAAAGTGGCCGTGCTCGATCTCGATACGTTGACGATCACCGGCTCCTTGGCCACGGGCAAGGATCTGGATGGAATGGCCTGGGTGCCGTAGCTCATCGTCTTGATTCAAGAAGTGTGAGCCGCTCTCGGACCTCCACGAAATTTTCCGCCGTTTCAGAGCGAAACCGTTCCAGTTTCTCGTCGACGAGCGCTACTACTTCTGCAAGGCGTTGTATTTCGTCATGAACGCCTTCAAACCTGACGTCGACGTGACGGCGGTATTCGTCCCAGCGGCTGTTATTGGCTTCCCATCGGCGGTCGTTGGCTTCCCAGCGGCGGTCGTTCCCTTCAAATCGGCGCTCGACCTCATCGAACCGCCGGTTGATTGCCGCCAGCAACTCCTCGTTCGTCACTTTCTCAACCGTACCTCGGCATCACGAAGCGGTCAAGATAATCTCCTCCTTGTAGCGTGGAAACTCGCAACTCCCCACGAGACAGCGAGCCACAGGATGCCAAGCGTGATCGCCATATCGGCGACATTGAACACGCCTGTGTGCAGCGGGCCCGCTGAGAGATAAAGAAAATCTGTGACCCGGCCGGCGAAGCGCAATCGATCGATCAGATTGCCCACGCCACCGGCGAGGATGAGCGCGAGCGCCACCTCGTCGGATCGTGAATGCACGCCTCCTCGAAAGAGAACGATTGCCGCGGCGCCGAGGGCGATGGCCACGACGACGTCGAAGATGGTGGTCCGCAAACCACGCGGCAGATTGGAGCCGATACTCAAAAATGCGCCGGCATTCGTTGTGTACAGCAGCGTCAGGATGCCGAAATGGCGAGGCGAATCGGCAGCGAGCCTGGCGCGCGCGATCGCCTTCGTCCGCTGATCGACGGCAATCAACAGAACGATGAGCAGAAGCAGCTCTACTTGCCGCCTCACATCACCAACTCGCCGCTCGTGGTGCGCGGCTCGCGGTCAGCGAAGACGCGGATCAACGTAACGTTCTGAAATCCGCGCGGCAGCTTCAGTCCGCGCTGCGCGCGCTTGCCGACGTACGACTCGAGATCGGACGGTTTCAGATTCGTGAAGCGTTTGCCCGCATGAACGACCAGCGTTCCGTCCCCGGGGACGACGGCGGTGCTGACGACCTTTTCCGGCGCGATCGGCGTGCGATGAATCTTGATCGTCTGCACGCCCTTGCCACGCGCGAGCTGCGGCAGCTCGCTAACCGGGAACAGCAGCAGCTTGCCTTCGCTGGTCGCCGCGGCAACGCGATCGCGATCGACATCGAACACGCGCTGCGGTCGGAGCGTCGTCGCGCCCTCATTGACGTTCACGACGGTCTTCCCCGCTTTGCGATCGGTGATCAGATCCTCGAGCCGCGCAACGAAGCCGTAGCCGTCCTCAGTCGTGAGCAGCCAGAGCTCGTTCGGATCGCCCATCATGACGCCGGTGAATGTTGCACCGGGAGCTGGAGTGAGAAACGCGGTCAGCGGCTCACCGTGACCCTTCGCTGACGGCAGCTCGTGGGCCGGCAGCGCATACGTTCGACCGGTTGAATCGAGCAGAACCGCCAACTGATTGCTGCGCCCGTGCGCGGCGTGCAGGAAGGCGTCCCCACCTCGATACTGCAGCGCGTTTGGATCGATGTCGTGACCTTTGCCCGCGCGAATCCATCCTTTTTCGGATAGGACCACAGTCACCGGTTCCGACGGAATGAGCGCCGTCGCATCGAGTGCCTTCGCCGCTTCGCGCTCCACAATCGGAGATCGCCGCCGGTCGCCGAATTCCTCGGCATCGCGCAGAAGCTCTTCGCGAGTCTGCTTGCGCAGCCGCGCTTTCGACCCCAGAATTTTCTCGAGGCTCGTCCGCTCCTCTGAGAGCCGTGACTGTTCGCCGCGGATTTGCACCTCTTCGAGTTTGTTGAGGTAGCGCAGCTTGAGCTCGAGGATCGCTTCGGCCTGGGGATCGGAGAGCTTGAACCGGCGCATCAGCACCGGCTTCGGCTCGTCCTCGCGGCGGATGATTTTGATGACTTCATCGATATTCAAATAGGCGATCAGGTATCCGTCGAGAATGTGCAGCCGCGAGTTAACCTGATCGTAGCGATGCTGCAGCCGCCGGCGAACGGTGTCGATTCGGAAATCGAGCCACTCCAGCAGCAGTTCCTTCAGTGTGAAGAGGCGCGGACGGCCATCGGTGCCGATCATGTTCATGTTTACGCGGTAGGTGCGTTCGAGCTCCGTCGTGGCGAAGAGATGAGCCATCAGCTCTTCGACATCAACCCGGTTCGAGCGCGGCACGAGAACAATGCGTGTCGGATTCTCGTGATCCGACTCGTCGCGAATGTCTTCCACCATCGGAAGTTTCTTGGCGTTCATCTGTTGCGCGATTTGCTGCTGGACTTTCGAGCCGGACACCTGAAACGGAAGCGCGGTGATGACGATGTCCCCGTCCTCGATTTCCCATCGCGCGCGCTGGCGGATGGAGCCGTTTCCGGTTTTGTACATGTCCCGAATTTCCGCCAGCGGAGTAATGATCTCAGCGTCTGTGGGAAAATCTGGACCTTTAATATGCTTGGTAATTTGTGCGATATTGGCGTCCGGATTGTCGAGCAGCTCAATGCACGCATTGACGACCTCGAGTACGTTGTGCGACGGAATGTCGGTAGCCATGCCGACAGCGATGCCCGACGCGCCGTTGAGCAGGACGTGAGGCAATCGCGATGGCAGCAGCCGGGGCTCGCGCAGCGTGCCGTCGAAATTCGGACCCCACTCGGTCGTCCCCTGCTCGAGCTCCGACAAGAGCGTCTGTGCGAACCTCGTGAGGCGCGACTCGGTGTAACGCATCGCGGCGAACGATTTCGGATCGTCAGGCGAGCCCCAGTTTCCCTGCCCTTCGATGAGCGCATAACGCATCGAGAACGGCTGCGCCAGCAAGACCATCGCCTCGTAGCAGGCGGAGTCGCCGTGCGGATGAAATTTGCCGATGACGTCGCCGACGGTGCGCGCGGATTTCTTGAATTTCGCCGTTGCGCTGAGGCCGAGCTCCGACATCGCGTAGATGATTCGCCGCTGCACGGGCTTCAGACCATCCGCGATATGCGGCAGCGCGCGGTCGAGGATGACGTACATTGAATAGTCGAGATACGCCTTGCGCGCGAATTGCGCGACGGGAGTCTGCTCGACGTCGGGTGGCGGCTGGGGTGGAGGTGACTTCAGTGTCAGTTGATCGGTACGCTTGCGTGCGGCCATAAATGAGCAGCCATTATCGAACGATCGCCGGCAACCTTGAACTTTTCATCGGAGCGTATCTGATCGACTTCGGATTGCTCGGCCTGCTGTTTTTCGGCCGCCACTTTCACGATCGAAATGGTGCATACGCCTCAGCCGCAGGTGCCGTCATCGGACTGCTCCTGCTGACGCGTTCACGGCGATTGCTGGACTGGCACGGCGCGATTTTCTGGAGCATCGTTTTTCTGGCCGTCGTCGTACCGGTGGCGATTCTTCTTCCGCCGCTGCTGCGGCTGCGATGATTCACCACAAAGGCACATAGAGCACAGAGACATCTCTGTGACCTCTGCCTCTCTGTGGTGATTCTCATCACTGACTTAATTCCATAAGGCGTTAGAGTCTGCCCGCGAGATGCGATGCAGGTTCTACTTCTCGAGCCGGATCGGTGGCGGTATCTCGGCCTACTCCAGGTCCTTCGGTCTGATCCCGAGATCCGCTTCCTGGGAGCGGAAGATCCGATCAAGATTCTCGCCGGAAAGGACCCGCCGGCCGATCTGAAACCCGATGTGGTGATCATCGCGCACTCTTTGCTGAGCGATTTTCGCCTCTCGATCCTCGCTCACTTGAGGATCCTCTTCCCGACATCAAATCTCCTGGTTGATGGCTACGAGCACACCTTCGATTCGATCGCCGAAATTCTGCGTGCAGGAGCGAGCGGTTATTTTCTGCTCACTTCCGATCCGCCGAGCTTGCTCAAGGCCCTGCGCGTCGTGAAGAGCGGGCAGATCTGGGCTCCGCGTGACGCAGTCGTTCTCATGGGCACGGATGACCAGAAGTCTCGGACACCGGCTCCAGATTCGATGACTCCAACCGAACTGGCGATTCTCGAATCGCTGGAAGAAGGTCTGAGCAATAAGGACATCGCCCGAAAGCTGGAAATCGCGCCGGTCACGGTGAAGGCACATTTGACGAGGCTGTACCGCCGGTTCGGCGTGAAAACACGCCTCGAGCTCCTCGCGTATGCGATTGGCCATCATCTGATCGCGCGCACCGCCCTTTTTTCCTCCGAAAATTAGACCTTTTTTATTTAAAGATATACCTCCGGCATTGACGGCGGGCGCTGGCATTGAACTCTTCTGGGCCGGAGGTGAACAACAAATGAAAAAACTCTTTCTCACATTTCTTTTGCTCGGCGCGCTGATTCCCGGCCAGGCGCTGGCGAACAGTTTCAGCGGACAGGCGACAGTCATTGATGGGACCGTTGCCGGATTCGGCAAGATCACGCTCGTGGATACCGGACCACTTCCGTCCACCGGCGGCAGTCTCGAGTCATCGCTTCTCGACGCCAATATTCCGGGTCTTCTTTCCGCGAATGTCCTCCACGCCACGACGATCGGGATGGGCGATCAGAGTCGCGCCGAGGCGTCGGTCGCAAAACTCAATTTGACGGTCGCCGGAAACACGATCGGTGCGAATCTTCTGATGTCGCGAGCACGGGCATCCTGCGGCCCGAACGGCCCGTCGGCTTCTGGTACCTCGGATATCGTCGATCTGATGATCAACGGCCAGACCATTACTGTCACCGGCGAGCCCAACCAAACCATCAATCTGCCTCCGCCGATCGGAGGATACGTACGACTTAACGAGCAGGATCAGCCCAACAGCGGAGACATCACGGTCAGCGCCCTTCACGTCTTCGTTCCCGGCATTGCGGACCTCTTCGTGTCGCGGGCGCACGCGGACATCACATGCACCGGCGGCCAGGCCTGTCCTGCGGACAAAGACTTTGTTACGGGCGGCGGCCGAGTGCCGACGCCGAATGGAGAAGGATCATTCGGTGTCGCCGGCGGAATGAAGGATGGCGGGTACTGGGGTCACTTGACATTCATCGATCATGGCTCAGGCATGAAGGTGAAGGGGACCGGCGTGACGAGGTACATCGTTACAGGTCCGACCACCAGACACATCGAGGGAACATGCGAGACCACGCCGCAGGGCGACACGACGTACCTAATCGATGTTGATGATCAAGGTGAACCGGGTAACAACGATAAATTGATACTGACTTTAATGCCCAGCGGGTACAAGGCAGGCGTCAAACTGGACGCTGGCAACATCCAGTTGCACACCTGCAAGTGAATTTTGGGAGTGCGGCGAACGCCGCACTCTCTATTCCAGAATCTCGGCTTTGTTGCCCTCTTCCATGAGCCACTCTTTGCGGTCGCCGGCGCGCCCTTTCGCGAGAAGCATGTCGATCACGGCATCAGCGCCGTCCTTTGAGTCGAGCGTGAGCTGTACGAGGCGGCGAGTGTCGCGATTCATCGTCGTCTCGCGCAGTTGCATCGGATTCATTTCGCCGAGCCCTTTGAATCGTTGAATATTCACCTTGCCCTTGACTCCCTCGGCCTCGATGCGCTGAAGGATTCCTCTGCGCTCCTGATCGTCGAGGGCGTAGTAAACGTTCTTTCCCACATCGATTCGATAAAGCGGCGGCATGGCCACGTAGATGCGCCCGTCCTGCACGAGCTTCCGGAAATGTCTAACGAAAAGTGCACACAATAATGTCGCTATGTGGGCGCCGTCGGAAGCTGCGTCTGCAAGGATGCAGATCTTTCCGTAGCGCAGCGACTTCAAATCCTCCGATCCGGGATCGACGCCGAGGGCCACGGCGATGTCGTGGACTTCCTGGGAGGAGAGGACCTCGTTTGGATCGACTTCCCAAGTGTTCAGAATTTTCCCGCGCAGCGGCATGATCGCCTGGTATTCGCGATCGCGCGCCTGCTTTGCGGAGCCGCCCGCGGAGTCGCCTTCGACAAGGAACAATTCGGTCTGATGCAGATCGCTCGAAGTGCAGTCGGCCAGTTTGCCGGGAAGAGCCGGTCCGCTGGTGAGCTTTTTCCGTTCGACTTTTTTTCCCTGACGCAGGCGCGTCATCGCGCTGGCGATGGCCACCTGCGCGATCTGCTCGGCGGCGGCGACGTTGTTGTTCAGCCAGATCGAGAAAGCGTCCTGCGTGACGCCGGAAACGAACGCCGACGCCTCCCGCGACGTCAGCCGATCCTTCGTCTGTCCGGTGAACTGCGGCTCCGCCATGCGAAGCGAAAGGATGTGGCAGCAGCTCGACCACACATCTTCCGGCGTGAGCTTCACGCCGCGCGGCAGCAGATTGCGGAGCTCGCAGAATTCGCGGATCGCATCAGTCAGGCCGGTGCGGAATCCGTTCACATGCGTGCCGCCATGCTCGGTGGGAATGAGATTGACGTAACTCTCAGCGACGACGTCACCCGCTTCGACGAGCCACGCCACCGCCCAATCGACTTCCTCGTTCGATCCTTTGAAGTGCCCGACGAACGGCTGCTCGGGGACGGTCGCTTGTTCCTGCAGCTCCGAGGTGAGATAGGCCGTTAGGCCGTCTTCGTAGTACCACTCCTCGTTGTCCTTCTTGTCACCCTCGTTGATGAATTTGATCCGCAGCCCGGGCGCCAGCACCGCCTTCGCGCGCATGACATGCTTGAGCCTCGGAACATTGAATTTCGTGGTGTCGAAGAATTTCTCGTCCGGCCAGAAGCGGATCGTTGTGCCAGTGTTTCGCTTGCCGACTTCGCCGGCCGCCTTCAGCTCCGCGCGTTTTTTCCCGTCGGAGAACCACATGAAGTATTCCTTGCCGTCGCGCCGCACCCACACCTGCAGTTTTTTCGAAAGCGCGTTGACCACGGAGACACCGACCCCGTGCAGACCGCCGGAGAAGCGGTAGTTCTTCTCGGAGAATTTCGCGCCGGCGTGCAGACGCGTGAGAATCACCTCGACGCCAGAGACGCCTTCCTTCGCGTGTTTGTCCACCGGCATGCCGCGGCCGTTGTCGGCCACAGACATCGATCCGTCCTCATGCAGCGTGACGACGATCTCATCGCAAAAGCCGGCGATGGCCTCGTCCGCAGAGTTGTCGATGACCTCCTGCGCGAGGTGATTCGGCCGCTCGGTTGTGGTGTACATCCCCGGCCGTTTGCGAACGGGCTCGAGACCGGTGAGGACTTCGATTGCAGAGGAGTCGTAATTAGACATCTTCAGGGCCGCGTGGACAGCGCTTTCATTCGCCGCTCGATCTCGACCGGCGTCAATGTCGGATCGCTCTCCAACATTCGTGCGGCAATGGCACTGACATACGGTGCCGCGTACGACGTTCCGCTCGTGAAATCTTCGACGAACATTCCGTCAGCCGATTTTTCAAATCCGCGATATCGATTGTGGCCGCTGATCGATGCGACGAGCAGATTTTCAGCGGGCGCGAGGATGTCGATGCTCGAACCTGTGCAGGAGCCTGCCCACACGTGATTCTGTCGGTCGACGCCTCCGACGGTGACGAGACCATCGATAGCTGATCCGGCGGCTGACGGATAGTACAAAACCGTGTTGTCGAGCCGGCACTGTCCGCGGCTTTTCATTGGATCGGACGAGGGCGGCTCATTGTTCCCGGCGCTAGTGACGAACAAAAAGCGTTTGCCGTTCGGATCGGGATTGAAATCGGCATCGACGCCGCCGATCATCAGTCGCATTTTCCGTTCGAGCTCGGACCAACCCGCGGCGGTCGTCGCGCCTGGGGTGGCGCTCATGTTCACGATCGCAGTCTTGAACGGCGGCGTTGAGGGATCGAATGCCTGTTTCACGATGTCGTCCAGAGCGCGAACAAAAATATCCATCTCTGTTAGGCCTGTTTTCAAACGCCCCAGTCCAAACGCGCGCACCGAGACAAGAACGGCATCCGGTGCGAGGCCGACGTTTCGTCCGGCGACCACCGACGCGACCGCAGTCCCGTGGCTGAGAACGACGAGAGCTGAAGGGTCGTTGCAGGGATGCGTCGGCGTGTCATTCGCGCAGGTCGACGGACTCGCGCTGAGCTCGGCCAGCGGATCGAGCCCACCGATCACTTTGCTGCTTCCATCTTCGCGCAAGAACTCGTCGTGACCGGCATCGATACCTGTGTCAACAATGTAGACGACCGTCCCTTTACCGCGCGTCCGCCGAGTCGCGATTCCATCGCAGCCCACGAGCTCGCGCTCTACGATCACGTTCGGACCGACAGTCAACGGTACATCGACGGTCGCACAGCGCGACCATGCATTCTCTGCAGCGTTTGCAATTTGAATCGCGGCGATGAGCGCAATGCCGAGGGTCACGCGAATATTATCGCGCGGGAAGGCTATGGAGCGGCTATCACGCGTGCCGTCATGACCGCCGGCGCGTCCTGCACGAAGGCCACCTTGCCGTTCGCGTAACTGGGGTCAGGATTGAAGATACGCGACGGCGTACTCTCGATCATGGCCTCGATTTCAGGCGGCGTGAGATTCGGATTTTCGGAAAGGATGCGCGCTGCGATGCCCGAAATGATCGGTGCCGCGAACGAGGTGCCTGATCGCAGATTCGGCCGCTGGCCGCGGTAATGATCATTTGCCGTGATCGTAGCGCTGAACACGCCCTCAGACGGCGCCAGAATCTCCAGTCCGCCTCTGCACGCTCCCGGCCACCAACTATTGTCCTCGGTCATCCCGCCAACGGTGATCAGCCCCTCGATTTCTTTGCCGAGGGTTGCCGGAAAACGGTCGACAACACCGGAGCGACCGCAGCCGTTGTCGATGTTGTTGCCGGCCACGACGAAGAAGAAGCGCTTTCCGTTTGGATTGGTACGGCCTTGCGCGTCGACGCCGCCGATCATCTCGCGGATTTTCTTTTCGACTGCGGCGTAGGAGACCGGCGACGAATCGGGCATGGAAGATAGTTTCTCGAGCACCCAGCCGCTGATGTTCACGACCGCGGTGTGAAATTGCGGCGTGTTCGGATCCCACGCGTGGCGGATGATTGCGTTGAGTCCGTCCATGTACGTGCGGGTGGTGGCCAGCGCCGACTCATTCATCACGCGAATGCTGACGATCATCGCATCGGGAGCGACGCCCACGTTTTGCCCGGCGACGAGCGAGGCAACGCTCGTCCCGTGAGAGGCACCGATCAATTCAATAAAATTCGAAAAGCACGGCTGCAGCGCCTTGTTGGGGCTGTTGCAATCCGAGGCGCCGACACTCACAGTGCGGGCGACGTCGAAGCCGGCGATCACGCGGCTCCCACTGACCCCGGCGAACTCTGCATGGGAGCCGAGCACGCCGGTGTCCATCACATAAACGACGCTTCCCGCACCGGTGTGGCGGCGGTGGTAGTGACCGTCGAGGTTCCCGTCGAGCTGATCGATCCGATCGAGATGCCAGAGGAGATCGACAGGCGCATCATCGCTGCAGCCGGCGAGCTTCGCGGAGGAGTGTGTCGCGTCCAGCGGCACTTCGATCTCGCGGCAATAGGTGGGAACGATTTCCGAGTCTGCACCCAGCACCGGATAAGCGGTGGCCAGAAAGACAGCGCACGCGATGAGTCTACGCAAGCGAGGACCCGAATTTGGAAGTCTTGGACGACTCAGTTAAAAGACTGAGGCAATCTCTACCAAATGGCAAGTGAAAAAATTTCTTCGCCGCCTCGGCTCCTGATCGGCGCTGCGATCTTTTCGCTCGCTTTGGTGATGCGGCTCACAAACGCGCCCCTCGTTTTCGCCGGAGGTGTGCCGCGCCTCTCACCGCTTGACGAGCTGTACCATTGGAAGCGGATCACCTTTTCGGCATCGCATTTTCCCGCGGTGCTCGAGTTCGATCCCGATCGCGGCGAGGGCGGCGCGTATTGCCCCTGGCCGCCGTTGTACGACCTCTTCTGTGCGGCGATCGCGCGAATTCTCGGCGGCAAAAGCGCGGCCGAGGTGTTGTGGCGTGTCGTGTGGATTCCGCCGGCGCTCGGGGCGATCTCTGCTGCAGTCTCGTCCATCGTGCTGGCGAAGCAGTTCGGCTCACGAGCCGTGCTCGCGGGCGGGATCGCACTGGCCACGTCGCCCTTCATGGTCACGGAGTCGTCGATCGGCAACATCGATCATCACTATCTCGAATGGCCGCTGACGTTCGCCATCATCGCGTTGGTGTGCGGGCCAGTTTCAACCGGCCGGCTAAAGCCGGCCCTCACACATGGGTTTCTGCTCGGCATCGCCATGACGCTGGCGATGTTCATTCAGAGTGCGCTGCTGATCGCATGCGGACTGGCCTTCGTCGTGCTGTTTCTGTTGAGCGATGGCCTTGCCGGGACGATCGCATTCTCAATCGTAACCATTATCATCACTATTTATCGCCTAACGCGGCCACCCAATTTTC
>QHVY01000321.1 GCA_003223695.1 Acidobacteriota bacterium | reverse complement strand
GCTCGAAGAGTTGCTGATGGACATGGCGCGGCGCGGCGCGAGCGATCTGCTGATTCTCGCCGGAACGAAACCGATCTTTCGCGTGTCGGGCCGCCTGGTCAGCGCCGAACAAGATCCCCTCTCGCTCGATGAGGTCAATTCCTTATTGACGGTGTTCATGGCCACGCGAATTCGCGAGCGGGTGGACGCGGAGGGCTCCGCCGACTTCTCCGTCCGCCTCGCCTCTCCGCCGACGCGCTTTCGCGTCAACATCCATCGCCAGCGGGGCACACTCGCGGCAGCGTTTCGGGCACTGCCCTCGAATGTGCCGACTCTTCCGGAGCTCAACCTCCCGCCCACGCTCGCAGAGCTGGTGAAGCAGACGCGCGGGCTCGTGCTCGACTGCGGCCCGACAGGCGCAGGCAAATCGACGACGCTCGCCGCGCTCGTCGGTGAAATCAATCGCAACGAGTCGCGTCACATCATCACCATCGAAGATCCGATCGAGTACGAGCATCGCAACAATCGATCGGTCATCGAGCAGGTCGAAGTCGGGCGCGACGCGCCATCATTCGCCTCTGCACTCCGCGCCGCGCTGCGCCAGGATCCCGAGGTCATCCTCGTTGGCGAAATGCGCGACCTCGAGACTGTTGCCACTGCGCTGACAGCCGCCGAGACCGGTCATCTGATTCTGTCGACGCTGCACACGAGCGACGCCGCGCAAGCGATTCATCGCATCATCGATGTCTTCCCGCCCGCGCAGCAGACGCAGATCAAACAGCAGCTCGCACTGAGCCTCAACGCGATCGTCGTCCAGCAGCTCGTGCCCCGATCCGACGGTCAAGGCCGCTGTGTGGCCGTCGAAGTGCTGCTCGCCTCGCATGCCGTGCGCAATCACATCCGCAATGACAAGCTGCAGAGTCTCATCAGCGAAATTACGTTGGGCAAACGTCAGGGAATGATCTCGCTGGAAGACTCGCTGGCGCGACTGGTGCGCCAGGGACTCATCGCCGTTGAAGACGCGCGCATCCGCTCGTCGCGTCCGGAGGAGTTGGACAGCTTGTTGCGCACTCCCGCATCGTAGGGTCCGGCTGCGCCGGACCGCACCCGGGCTTCGGCACGGCGCAGCCGTGCCCTACAAGGCCGAGCACCACCACGGTCCAGTGTCGATGCTTTGAATACGTCATCGTAGGGTCCGGCTGCGCCGGACCGAACCGAGGCTTCGGCACGGCGCAGCCGTGCCCTACTAACGCCGCTCGAGCACCACCACGGTCCAGTCGTCGTCGATGCTTTGAACCTGCGTCCGAACTCGCGCCAGCACGTCATCGATCCAGCCATCGCTCGAGCGAACGTCAATCAGCAAATCGCGAAAAGCTTCATAGCCCAATTGATCGCCGTTCGGCTTCGATGCCTCAGGAATGCCGTCGGAGAGCAGCAGCAGACGATCGCCGCGATCGAGGTGCAGCTCCACTGACTCGTAGGGCACATTGTGTCGGACGCCGAGGGGCAATCGGGCGCCGCCGACGCTGATGGCGGTCACGGAATTGGAGATGAGATACGGATCGGGCATGCCGGCGTTCGCCAGGCGCACGATTCCGGTCGCCGGCTGAAATCGCGCGTAGGCGAGCGCCACGAATTCTCGGCGATCGAGCTGCGCGATGAGCCGTTCATTGAGAGCGCGCAGCGTCTCATCGACCGAACCGTTGGCGACGAACGGCAGCACTGCTTTGACCGAGGCCATGATGAGGCTCGCGCCGATGCCTTTGCCGGCGACGTCAGCGACGACGATGCCGACCGAGCCGTCGTCGTGCCGGAGGACATCGTAGAAATCGCCGGCGACGAAGTGCGCCGGCAGATTGCGGGCGGTGACTGCGAACCCATCGCCTTCGACGAGCGGAGGCGGCAGAAGACGCGATTGAATCGACCGCGCCACTTCGAGCTCCTTCTCCGCATATTCGCTTTCTTTCAGCTTCTCAATGCTCTCACTGAGCCGGTCACGCAACCGGTGATAGGCCTGTGCAAGCGAAGCCACGAGGACGGTGATTGCGACCGTAACCAGCAGCAGCCAGCGCATGCGTCCGGAGACCAGAGGAAAGGCCACTTTCCCGGTTTCGACAAACACGAGAAACGAGTAGGCGATCTCCCAACCGACGATGCCGCCGAGAATGCTGACGCCGATCCGCGCCGCTGGAACCCCTGACGGCCGGAGGCGATCGAGGTAGGGAGCGAGCGCGCAATGAAGAAGGTAATTCGCAAAGTAAATGCACAAACCCATGAACGCGCCGCTGGCGAGGTACTCGATATCGATCGGCTTTCCCGCCGCAACGCTGGTCGACAGAGTCAGAATGATGCCGATGGCGATCGCGGCGATCGCCCACATCGGCTCAAATCTGACCTGGCGCTGTTCCATAATCACGCTGATGCTTCGATCGTCGGGCAACCGCCTCGATCTCGCAATCGTATTTGCAGTCGCCGTCCTCACCAATTTCGCATACCTCATTCTCAGCAACGGCGATTTCTACTATCCCGACTCCTTCACGTACCTCGCTCCGGCGCGCAGCATGCTCAGCGGGGCGGGATTTCTCGACGATTCGAATCTGGTGGAGACGATTCGCACCCCCGCGTACCCGCTGCTACTAGCGCTCTTCGGTGCTCGCACACTTCCCATCATCATCCTCCAACATCTCATTAACGTCGCCCTCGCGCTGGGCATCTACATCTTTGCGGCATCGCGAACGGCAAATCGTCTGATCGCGCTCGTCGCATCGCTTCTCTTCGCGATCGACGTCCCGACCATTCATTACGCCAATAAACTCCTGACGGAGACGACATTCGCTGCTCTGTTGTACGTACTTTTCCTCCTCGCGTTGCACCGGCCGAACGTTGTCGCCCTCGGCCTGCTGACCGGGGTCCTGGTGCTAGTGCGGCCGATCGCCATTTTCTTCTTTGTCCCGCTGGCAATCGTCTTGGCCATTTGGCACAAATCTGCGCGCCATTTGGCCATATTCACTCTTTTGGCACTGCTGCTGCCGGTCATCGATCGGCAATATCAATCTGCTGAGCCAACGAGCAGCCGGCGCGTTGGCGATCGAAGATGAAGGCGATTTTCGAGAGGCGTTGACCGACGAAGAAAGCGCCTTGACCGATGAGGCCGACGACTGGATTCAGCAGACGCTGCATATCCCGGATGCCGAGGAGCTGCCGGTTGCAGTCCGCGCGAAGTATTACGCGCAGTATGGAGTGCGGGTCATTCGCGAGCATTGGCTTTCCTTTGTGCAGCTAACGATTCGCGGCGTGCTGGTGAATTTTGTCGACAGCGACTGGGATGCGGTCTGGGACATCAGTCAGATTTCACCTGATGTCCTGCGGCTGACGCTCGGGCTGATTCCGGTGATCATCCTCGCCTTCGCGACAGTCGGCGTGATCGATCTGTGGCGAAGCGATCGCGCGCTCGCGCTGCTCATCATCGTCGTCGTCGTGTACTTCATCGGAATTTCTGCCGGCGGGGAGGCTGAGTCGCGATTCCGTGTGCCGGTGGTGCCGCAACTGGCGATCGCCGCCGGGGCGGAGAGACACAGAGGGCACAGAGGCAGTCTCTGTGCTCTCTGTGCCTCTGTGGTGAATCAAAAAAGGCCTAACTCGGGTGCTCGATGATTCGGATGCCGTTCGGCGGAGTGTCGACCGCGTTGGCGATGGCGTTGACCACGTTGCGCAGCTTCACTGGATAGAGCCGCCGCGCGGTATCCTCGAGATTTCAGCGGGTCGCCGGTGATGAAGGTGTTCACTTCGCCGGCGGCTGCCAGTTCGCGATGATGCGCACCGGCGGCGAACCATCGGCGTCGCTGCGAAGGACCATCAGGAAACGATCGCCCGCCGGCTGGAATGTGAGAATGCGCTCGTCGAGCTCGAAGGCCAGCGCTGGTTCGCTGACGATTCCATCTCGCGCAAAGTCAGCAACCATCAGCTTGTTCGCATTGGAGAAATAGATTTTTCTTCCGTCCGAGCTAAACTGCGCCGATCCGCCGCCCTTCGTCGACACAGGGCGCGCCGCGCCCGGACCCGGGAACGGCCTAACGTACACCTGGAAGGCTCCTGTGGCGTCTGAAGTGTAGACCACCCATTTTCCATCGGGAGAAAAGATGCCGTGATTCTCGATCGCCGGCGTGACGAGAAACGGATACGGCTTGCGATCTCCGGTGAGGGGCAGGATCCAAAGATCTTGTTTCGTCGCGGTCTGATTCTGATTCGACGTAAACAGAAGAAAGCGGCCATCGGCCGAGACGTCGTTCGGCACTTGCGCATTCGGAGCTGAGACGACGAGCTTCGGCGGCAAGCTGCCGTCGAGAGGTGCCTCGAAGATGTCTGGAGCCGATTGCGCATCGCTGGAGAAAAACACGCGAGAGCCGTCCGGCGTTACCACGGGAAGCATCTCCTGCGCGGGGCTGAATGTGACGCGCGTCGAGGTCTCGCGACCCAGTCCCTGAATCCATAGAGACGATGTTCCGGCGCGAAAATCCGTGATCGGGATGATGGCGCGATCTGCGCCCGGAACGAGGGCAATCACTTGCGGCGACCCGCCAAAAACCGGCATGGAGAGCGGATTCCCGACCGTGCCGATCTTTTTCCCTGACGAATTGACCCACGTCAGATGAGAGCCTGCCGCAGTCTGACCACAGGCAACCGTCCCATCGGAACTGACATCAAATGCGGCCGATCCCGTTCGGCTGTCGAACGGAACGTTGGGTACCACTGGTACGCCCTCACCAGTGAATTGCATCCGTGAAAGACTGAACGGGCGCGCCATCAGCGTCCCTTCGCGGACGAAGAAGATGCGGCCGAGAGCGTACTCGACTCGCGAAGGCACTTCGCCGATCCGTGTGATCTTCTTCGATCCGATCTCAGTCGCGCACAGCGTACGGCGAATCGTTCCGCGAGCCGGATCTCGCGTCTCGGCGAGAAACAGATACTGCTTGCCGTCGGGAAGAAACCACGGCCAATCGTGTCCGGCCTCGCCTTTATCGAGCTGAGTCACTTCTTCAATGCTGCCGTTCGGCAGCAAGCGTCGGATTGGAAACTGAATACTGCCAATCAGAATCGTTCCATCGGCGTTAACGGCAGTCGCTGCCGTTCCGCCGACTACGCCATCGGCAACTGATTCAACTGGACCGCCATTGACACTGATTCGCTTCAGAACTGCTCCCGGATAGGTGAGGAGAAGCGTGGCGCCGTCCTGTGAGAGCCTGAGTCCCGTTACGTCCTCAGTTCCTTCAATCGCAGTTGCGTTCAAGTCGTCGAGCCGCCGCCGAAAAAGCTGGCGCTTCGATGTGCTGTTGCTGGTCGCAAGGAAATAGGCGGTCTCGCCATCGGGTGAAAGCTGAGCGC
The DNA here is from genome assembly GCA_003223695.1 of Acidobacteriota bacterium. GTDB lineage: Bacteria > Acidobacteriota > Thermoanaerobaculia > Gp7-AA8 > Gp7-AA8 > Gp7-AA10. Next base: position 2,719 of record QHVY01000321.1, on the reverse strand, counting down.
CGCCACCGAATTTGTAATCGGCATCGATCATCGGAATCGCGAATCGATATTGCGGCTTCGGCTGCTGCCACAGCCGGTGCGACGCAAATGCGCCGGCGACGAGCGCGACGGCGATCGCCGCCGCCCACCCGAGGCGTTCGCGCGATTTCTTGCGCGCAATCAGCGGCGCGGCGACGCCCGCCTGCGACCCGGCTAGCGATCGTCGGGATCCTTCGCCAGACATTTGCGCACGACGTGCTCGAGCGCCGGCGGAGTGAGGGGCTGAAGCTTCGACATCGGCGCCGGCTCACTGCTGACAATCGCCGCGATCAAGCTGGTCTTCGTCTTCCCCTCGAAGGCACGGTGTGCGGTAGCCATTTCGTACAGCACAGCACCGAAGCCAAAGATATCGGTGCGCGCGTCGGCCGGCAGTCCTTCGAGCTGCTCGGGCGCCATGTACTGAAACGTCCCGACGATCGTGCCCTCCTCGGTCAGCGGCTTCTGAAGTGTGGCAGTGGGCCCCTCGCTCGCCGCTGAGCCGGCGAGGACGCCGGCTCCCACACTGTCCTTCGCCAGGCCAAAGTCGAGAAGCTTCGCTCCCGATTTGGTCAGCATGATGTTGCCCGGTTTCAGATCGCGATGAATGATGCCCTGGCGGTGTGCCTTATCGAGGGCATCGGCGATCTGCGTGCCGTAGCGCAGGACCTGCTCGAGCGGCAGCGGACCTTTGACCAGGCGGTCGGCCAGTGACTCGCCTTCGAGCAGTTCCATCACGAGGTAGGAGTCGCCAACATCGTAGAGCGTGCAGATGTTTGGGTGATTGAGCTGCGAGATCGCGCGCGCCTCGCGTTCGAAGCGAATCTTGCGCTGCGCGTTGGAGGCAAACGACGCCGGCAGGATCTTGATGGCCACGCTGCGATCGAGCCGCGTGTCCCTCCCCCGCCACACCTCCCCCATTCCGCCCGCCCCGAGCGGAGCGACGACTTCGTACGGCCCGAGACGGGTACCGGATGAGATCGGCATCGATTTGTGTACGGCAATTATATGATCAACGTAAATGCGCAGATCACGGATAGCCATCGCCGTGTTCGTGATGGCGCTGAGCCGATCGCTTTTCGCACAGGAGCTTCTCGCGCCACTTCCGATTCGCGATCAATTTCTGCTCAACAACGGCTTTTTCTTTTTCGCACCGGAAGACGCCGCGGTCATCGGCGCCGACGAATCGCGATTGATCGTCACTGCCGCTGACTCGAATACATTTGCGAAATCCGCGTGGATCAGTCACAGCCTCGCTGGTCAAACCGGCCGCGCAACCGCGACAGCGGAATTGGCAAACTCGCGTTTTCACGGCGAGGGACCGCTCTTTCTCGCCGACGGCGAAACGCACCGCCTCGAGCTGTCGATGCGACACGGATTCGGAAATCAACTCGAGCTTGGCCTAACAGTGCCGGTCAGCACGATCGGCGGTGGCTGGTCGGATCGACTGATCGAGATGACGCACCACGCGCTGGGGATTGGAAATGCGGACCGCCAGTCGCTTCGCCAGAACTCGGAAACGGTGTACATCGATTCGGGAAGCGTGCACTACCTTCGCGATCGTTCCGCTGGTTACGCGCTCGGCGACATCGCGCTGACCGGCAAGTACGAGCTCAAAGGGCTCGAGGGTGAAAAGGTCAACATGGCGTTGACCGGTGCCGTCGAGCTACCGACTGGCAATGCGCGCACGCTCGATGGATCGGGTTCTGTGGATGGCGGCGTTCAGCTCATCGTCTCGCGCGATTTGTCGTCTGCGCGGGTGCACGCGTCGATCGGAATCGTTCGACTCGGAGGCGATCGGCCGCTCGGAACTCAAGCGCAGATCGTTGTCACAAACACGATCGCCGCTGCGCGAATGATCAACGATCGCACATCGGCGACTCTTCAACTTACGCTTTCCGAGTGCCCGTTCCGGCACCTCGGTCTCGCTGAGCTCAGGCGCCGCTCGAATCAACTGTCCGCCGGAATTCAGCGTCAGATCGGCCGCTCGATCGTGGTGTATGCAGCATTCATCGAGAACGTGCTGAATTACGAGAACAGCGCCGACGCCGGCTTCGCGTGGGGCTTGGCGAAGCGGTTCTGAAACACTGGCACATCCCGACCGTAGTTTTCTCACGTGGGCTCGCTGACAAAGTTTTTCCTGCTGGCGTACGCAATCGCGTGGACGTTCTTCATTGCGGCGATCTTCACGGGACGGCCTGCTGTCTTCGTTCCTGGGATCTTTGCTCCGGCGATCGTTGCACTGTGGCTCACAGCACGAGCGGAAGGATGGCCGGGAGCACGTGCGCTGCTGCGACGCGTGCTTCTTTGGCGTGCGGGTTGGCAATGGTATGCGTTCGCGATCGGCTACATGGCGGCGATCAAGCTTGCCGTCGCACTCATGTATCGCCTCGTCCAAGGAGCCTGGCCACGCTTTGGAAGTACACCTTGGTACCTCATGGTCGTGGCCATCGTCATCTCCACTCCTTTTCAGGCCGGCGAAGAAATCGGATGGCGAGGTTATGCCCTTCCGCGTCTCGCCGCTCGTTTTGGATTCGCGAACGCGAGCGTTCTACTGGGCGTGATTTGGGCCTGCTGGCATCTGCCGCAGTTCTTTGTCACGGGAGCCGACACCCTCGGACAATCATTTCCCCTCTTCCTGATCGAGGTAACGGCGTTGTCGGTGGCTCTGGCCTGGCTTTACGTGCGCACGAACGGCAGCCTT
>QHVY01000320.1 GCA_003223695.1 Acidobacteriota bacterium | reverse complement strand
TTCATTCGGACGATTGTTCGCGCGGAGTATATCTCTCTAGCTAAATCTGCGGCAGTTGCAGATCCTCCACGACGATGTGCGACAACGCGTAGAACGCGGCGTGCACAGTGCCCGGAGTCTCGCCACGCCAGACCGCAAACGGCTCGGTGCCGGTGTTCACCATTGTGTACAGCTTTTCGCCGGCGTCGGTTTGTCCGAGGTCGAACCATTTGCCTGCTTTTCGATAAAACCAGCGGACGATGCCGCTCTCGCTTGGATGTGTCGCCGCACCGACGAGCGTCCCGCCGCCGCCGTCGGCGTCTTCGAGCACGACGAACTCCGCGCGCTCGGAAATCAGATGCCACGCGTCATGCTCGCCAATGCGATGCGCGTACACGCCGTCTTCCGGAAGCGTCGTCGAGCCGCCATCGGTGTGCCAGTACGCGTCGACAGCGTCGCCGCTTCGGGCGATGCGCGGGGTGCTCGTCGACGTGAATTTCGCGCGCACCATGAGTACATCATTTCCGAGCACGCGCTTGGATCGTGGATCGAACCGCAGATAGTGCACGCGCGAGCTGTTCTCGTGCGGGATGAGAACGGCCGTCGCGAGAATGTGCAGGATCCCGTCGCTTGTACGCGTGAGCGCGGCATTGTTGAGATTGTGATCGCTGAAGTTCGGGAGCGTCGTCAGGAGCTCGCCGTCGCGCAGAAGCTGCAGGTCGTTGGAATCGAAGCCGGCGTAGTAGTTTCCGTCCTTTGAGGCGATGATCTGCGGCGATCCGAGATCGATCTCGCCTGGCGAAAGCGAGGGCGAGATCAACGACATCGAACGGAAATGCGAGCCGTGGGCGCCGGGAAGAGCTACGAGAACTTCCGATGCCGGTCCGTAAGGACATCGCGGCTCGCCGATCGGAGTCGAGTCGTTTCCGGGAATCGGGACATTCGGCAGGGCCTGCAGATGATCGGCGAACACGCGATAGAGCACGTACTCATCTCTCGTGTGAAACGAGGGTTCTCGAATGTAGTTCGTCTTCACTGAAATGAGCAGCGGCGGCGCGCCGTCGCGGGCGATGATGCTCGCGTTCTCTAGCTCGGGAAGCGGCAGCGAGCGGATGGCGCTCGCGGTGATCTTCTGATCGCTCTCAATCGGAATTCGAATGTTGAGGTTGACCGTGGGCGAGTCGTGCGTCAGCGGCGCTCCGTAATCGGCAGCATGCAACTGCGTACGCAGCCAGACCGAGGAGCCGATCATGGCGGCGACGATCGCGAGGGCCGCCCACCCGAACCTGCGAATGAATCGCTCGAGTGCCTCGATGAATCGACGCCGCAGCAGAAGATAGATGATGCCGCTGTAGATCGTCGCCAGAAACGCTGTCTCGATCGCCGAACCGACTGTGATCGCCATCCCAAAATTTTGCGATTCGAGCCATTGGTCCAGTGGGCGGGTCAGCCAGATCGTCGGAAGAAAAACGATCTGTTCGGCAGCATAGGCCCACGGTGCGAGCACGCGTCCGCAGATCATCGGAAGATTGACGCCGAGCAGCGTCGCCCACATGAATGCGGCAGAGCCGGCCCACACGAGGGCGGCGATGGGCAGCGCAAATTTGCGGGGCACGACCTATTGTGCGGTGCCCTACTCCCCCAGCACTTGCAACTGCCACAGATCCTGCGGCGTTCGATGCAGCAGCGGCGCGAGGGCGAGATCGCCGGTCTTGCCGATGCTCTCCTTCAGATATCGCAGCTCGCTCAGCTTCTCCCCCACCTCAGCATCCTTCTTCACCGGAAATCCGTTCTCACGCATCATCAACACTCCCTTGACGCGCAGCGAGAGCTCGGTTTGCAAACGGAGATAGCAGAGCATGTCGGCGAGCACGGAGCCGTCGAAATGCTCGCGCAGCGACTGCAGATATTGTCCCGCTCTCGCTTCCGCGAATTTTCCGGAGTTCATCACCTCGAGCAGCTCTGAGTCGAGGTCGAAGCCCGTCCCGATCCACTCGCGTAGATATTTCTCGCTCTGTCCGAACACGATCACCAGCAGCGGCGGCAGGATGAGGACGATGACGAGCGTCGACATCGCCGGCGAAAGAATGAAATGGTTGAACAGCGAGTGAAGAATGAACGCGATGAGCAATCCAAAAGAAGCTTTCCTCGATTTGCCCACAATCGCGAAAATCGCCGTCGTGCCGCCATGCATGACCGCCGTGCCGAATCCGCGCACGACCCACAACGCGGGCGGCGCATTCGTGAGCGTCGAGAAAAAATAAAGATTCTCCGCAAGGGCGAAGCCGGCGCCGACTGCAAATCCGCAAATCGCCGCATCGATGAGAAATCCGATGCGCCGCGTGCGAATCATCCACAGGATCGGGATCGCCTTCAGCAGCTCCTCGATCGCCGGCGCCGCGTAGCGTGTCAGCGTTCGTCGAGGCATCCCAATCCGCAGCAGCCAGTGATTGATCAGAAGGCTTACGGCAGCGACGACGATGCCGACGACAATCAGCTCGAGAAGCGTACGCAAACGGACGAGTTTGTAGCTGTCGAGGTAGAGAAGGCTGAGAAGAAAAAGCGCAACGGGTAGAAATCCGAGAAGGCTCATCGGAGAAGCTTGAGTGAGATCATAGCCTCATTCGAGTTTCTCCCCTTCTCAAATGACTTTGCGTAGCCGACGGAAAACGTGGACTCCAGGTTCGAGAAGAGCACCAACGAGAAGTCGACCTGCGCACCGAGGTCGTAGAGCGTCCGGCGAAAATCGTGATTCCCAAGATCGGTCATGAGGCCGGTCGAGAATAACGCCAGGCGCGCCCAATTCGTATACAGCGACGGCACTCCAGCGCGGCGAAAACGCAGCGGCGGCAATTGCCACTCGAGCGTCAGCTTGCCGAAATCATTGCCGCCGACGTCATTGATCTTGATGCCCGGGAAGCTGTAGTACTCGTGATAGCGGCGCACTTCCTGATAATCGATCCAGTTGTTGCCGAATGCGCCGAAAAAGAAATCGGCAAACGGATTGTCGCGGTCGCCGAACGATTTCCCGGCCGCGGAGCGAATCCACAGCGAGGAGTGCTCGAGCGGTAGGAGCATTCCGCGATCGTACGTGCCGTAAATGCGCGGGAAGAAGTTGCCGCCGGCGCGATTGCCGCTCGTGGTCGCGGTCCATTGGAATCCGTATTCGTCGTCGATGCCGCCGATCGTTTTGCGCAGATCGCGATAGTCGAGCCGCCCGGCGAT
>QHVY01000319.1 GCA_003223695.1 Acidobacteriota bacterium | reverse complement strand
AGCTCCTGGCGATCCTCCGGCTTGACGTTTTTCGCGCGAACGATCACGTTGCGCAGTCCGAGGCGGCCGATGTTTTCGAGAGCTTTCTTCTCGCCGCCCGCGCCGATCGACAGCATCGCGATCACAGCGCCAACGCCGAAGATCATGCCGAGCATTGTCAGCGCCGTGCGCAACTTGTGCGTCGCGAGATTGTCGAGCGCGGTGCGGAAAGTCTCCTGGCCGGTCATTTCTCGCTCCGTTCGACGACTGTAGGATCGCGCAGCGCAAGCTCGTCGCCGCGTGTTAGGCCTTTCGTGACGACGACTCGGCCAGGAGACGAAGTGGCGATCTCGACCGGAACCGGCTCGAAGCGATCGCCACGTTTGCGATACACGAGTTTCTTACCTTCTTTTTCGAACAGCGCCTGCCGCGGCATGGAGAAGACATTCTTTCGATTCTCGATCTCCAGCACGGCGCGCACACGCGCACCAGGCTTCATGACCGCCGGCTCGGTGCGATCGAGCAAAACAGTGACGCCGAAATACTGCACAGGCACTCCTCGAAATCGCGGGCGAGCACGAACGGATTCGATTCGAGCGTCACACTCGCCTTCTGACCGACCCCGAGGCCCGCGGCATCTGCCTCGAGCACGAAGACTTCTGCTTTCATCGAGTGCAGGTCGGGAATCTCACCGAGCGGTTGTCCCGGCCAGACGTTGTTGCCGACGCGCGGGATGTCGCCGCGCCAGTCGCGCTGCAGAACGAGAATGCCGTCGTACGGCGCGCGAAGCTCGAGCGAATGCAGGCCCTGTTCGGCATTGCGAATCTTCAGCCCCGCTTTTTTCTCTTCGATCGTCAGCAGATCACGATCGGCTTTCGACAACGTCTCCCGGACGCCGAGGACGTTTTCGGCGTGCTCTTTTTTGTCGCCGGCGAGCGTCTGGTCGATTTCCGATTCGATCCGCTGATAGCGCGAGAACACTCCGGCATCGTCGAATTTGAATTGTTTCGCCGCGATGAGTTCATCCTGCGCCTGGCGCGCATCGCGCTTGAGATTGATGCTCGTGACCGAGGCGAGTGTCGCTGTTTTTGTGACTTTGTTGCCGACGCTCTGCCGGTCCTCCTGACCGCCGATGAGATCCTTCTGAAAGTCGCTCGGATCGAACGTGACGACGACGTCGTCCTTTTTCACGAGCGCGCCATCGTCGGCAATCGAGGCGATGCGAAGTGACATCGGGACGTTCATCGGCGCAGTCACCGGCGTCGCCTTTGTCGATTTCAGCACTCCCTCAGCGGTGACGCGTCGCGCGAACTGCGCCGGCTCGGCTTTGTAAGTGGGGATCGATTCGCGGTGGCAGGCGAGCACGAGGAACACAACCGCGGTGGAGGACAGCCGCCCCCGGCTGTCCGGACAGCGGAGGGCCGCTGTCCTCCACTTTTCGATCACGACTTCGTCTCCTCTTTGCGCTCCGACTTCACCAGCACCCGATCGCTCGCGGTGAGGCCGCTGAGAACCTCCACGGATTTGTCGTTTTGGCGGCCGAGTCGAAGCGGAGTCTCGTTGATCGAGAACCAGCCGCGGCGGATGGCGTACGGCCCTTGTGCAGATACGAACACCGCATTGCGCGGCAGCAGCAGCGCGTTGCGCTGCCGCTGCAGCTCGATCGTTCCCTGAAAGCGCATGCCCGGCCGCATCTTGGCGGGATCGCTGCGGTCGAGAGCGATCTCCACACGCAACACCTTCGATGGGTCGGTCGTCTGCCCGGGCTGCTTCTGCTGCACCGTCTTTGAGGTCTTGGTGATCGTGCCGTGAAACTCCTCATCGGGCCGCGCATCGAGACGGATCGTCACGCGCTGACCGACGGCCGCCTTGCCGGCATCGACTTCATCGACATCGCCACGAGCGATCATGCGCGACAAATCAGGAATCTCGATCACACGCTCCATGCGCCAGCAGGTGTCGCCGATTTTCTTTTTGTCGCCGCGCCAGTTCGTGACGTAGACAATCGTGCCGTTGCGCGGCGCGAGGATCGTCATCTGCCGAATCGCCGACTGCGTTTCCGCGACGATCGATGCGGCGCGCTGCTGTTTGCTCTCGAGGAGCGCAATCTGCGCACGCGCCGCACGCTCGAGCGAAGCGATGCGATCGCGAGTCGCCGACACCTGACGTTTTGCCAGATTGTCGTCGAGCTCCACCTGCTTGCGCTCTTTGACGGAGACCAGATCCGCCGGCGCCTCGAGTTTCAAATTGTCCTTACGCAGCGATGCCTCGGCTTCGGCGAGATTGAGCCGTTCGTCCTCGCGTTTGAGCGCCAGATCCGCCTTCTGCTTCTCGATTTCTTTTCGCGCCTGGTCTGCCTCGGCGGTCTTCTGTTCGAGCTTTTTCTGCAGCTCCGTGGTGTCGAATCCGAAGACCGGCTGACCCATCTTGATCTCCGATCCCTCGGGCGCCATCATCGCGATCTTGAAATCCCAGACGTCGTTGAGCTGCGGCGGACCGAAGCTGCCGGAGTCGAGCGCGGCTAGCGTGCCGGTGACGTCGACACCGGTCACGAGATCGCCGCGCGTGACGGCGGTCCATTCACCCTGCCGGTCGGCAGCAAGCTTGTTGCGCGTCCAGCCAGCGGCGACGAAGAAGACAATGACGGCGAGCGGAATGGTGACTTTCCGTTTCACAATCTCTCCCCTTCTTTGAGACCGCTGAGAACGACGCAATCGAGCTCGTTGCAATCGCCGATGCGGACTCCGCTCTTTTTAGAGATGGCGCCGCGTGGAATGAGGAGCGCGTTTTCAATCGCTTCGCGCTGAACGATCACTCGCGCAGACAGGCCGGGGCGCATGCGCGCCGGATCGATTCGATCGAGTTTGATGGCCACTCGAAACGAGCGGCGCAGCGACTGACGATTCGTCGTGTTCTCCTGCGCGACCGCAGAGATGCCAGCGACGCGGCCGGTGTACGTCGTTGAGGGATAGGCATCGAGGACGATGGTCGCCGGCATGTCGACTGCGATCTTGCGGTCGTCGACGTCGGGCAACGAGGCATTGACGCGAAGGGAGGCTGGATCGGGAATCATGGCCAGCGCAAATCCGACCCACACACCATCGCCTTCTTTGATCTTTCGTCCCTCCCACGGATGGTCCTTCAGGACAACGATTCCGTCGCGCGGTGCGCGAAGAATCAGCGCATTGATTGCATTCTCGGCGCGCTGCAGCTCGCGTTTCGAGCTCTCCAGTTTCAAGATGAGATTGGCGCGATCGGTTTTCGCGGCGGTGAGCTGGCTGCGAAGAACGTCGCGCGCTTTCGCCAGCTCGACTGTTGCGCGTTTGAACTTGATCTGCCGGTCCTCGTACTCGCGTGCCGAGAGGACTTCCTGCGGCACGGCGGCGTCGAGCTTCGTCTTTTCGTAGTTGGCGAGTTTCGTCTCCACATCGAGCTTTTTCTGCAGCAGATCGGCCTCGGCCTCGGCGTCTTTCTGTTGCAGCTCCTGTTCGGCTTGAGCGACCGCTTGCCGCTTGTCGTCGAGACCGCCGGTGAACTGGCTGTTGTCCAGCTCCACCACGCGATCGCCGCGATGGACCTCGGTGCCGTCATCGGCGATCCATTTGATCGAAGTGTTCCACGAAGGCAGATTCGGTACGGTGATCATTTCGCCGCGCGCTGCGTCGACCTCGCCAGTGAGGGTCAATTCGCGGACGAAACGGCCGCGGCGCACACGGAGCTCGTCGCGCGAGGAGTCATCCGTCGAGTAACCGGAGAAGCATCCCCCCGCGACGAACGCAATCAGCACCAGGATGAGTGACGGTCGGCGCATGCTTCTTAGACGCTCGTATTGGTGACTAAGTTAAATCCATCTTCTGACGCTCGAGCGGTATTCCCGGTAACGGTCCCCGAACTTCTGCTCCAGGTACCGCTCTTAGCGGCGGATCACACCAAACTCCAAGAGAATGAGTGCTAAGGGAAGGAGCACAAGAGCCGAAATAATCCGGAATGACAGCGCGGCGCCAATGTACAGAAGCGTCGTGGCGACATAGATCGGATTGCGGCTGAAACGGTAGGGCCCGCTCGTCACGAGTGCCGTTGCCGGTTTTCGCGGGTCGACATGCGTCTTGGCGCGAAGAAATTCGGCAAAGGCGAAGGCGCCAATGATCATTCCGATCACGGCGATCGCGGCGCCAACCGGCGGGGAGCCGGCGCGCGGCAGGAAATTTCGACATAAATATCCTATCATAAAT
>QHVY01000318.1 GCA_003223695.1 Acidobacteriota bacterium | reverse complement strand
GTGATGAAAAACGACAGCGCACTGTCAAAGATCACCGTGCGCGAAAAGGCGATCGTAAGCGGCATCGTCAGGAACATGATCGCCGCCGCCGGCGCATCGATGCCTACGCGTGACGCGAACCACGCGATCAAAAGCGCCGTGCCGATCGTGAACAGCCACGCCGGAAAGCGCGCGGCGAACTCCGTCGGCCCTGTCACCTCCATCGTCGCCGCTTCGGCCGCGAAGTAGACGATCGGTTTGTCGAGATACGGCATCCCGTCGAGCCGGGGCATGACGTAGTCGTTCGTGGCCGCCATCTCGCGCCCGACTTCGCCGTTGCGGCCTTCGTCGGGATCGAGAAGCGGATAAGCGCCGAGGTGAACGGCGAGAGCGATCGCGACGATGAATGTCCACGCGGTCAGCAGCGCACGTTCGGATAAACTCGAAACCATGATCGCAAGAGCCATTCTGACATTGCTTAGTGTGGGGGCCGGCGCCCTCGCCGGCCCAGCGGCGGGCGAGGCGCCCGCCGCCACACCTGCCGAGCGTGCGATTGCCGCGCACATGAGATTTCTCGCCGGCGATCTCCTCGAAGGGCGCGAACCCGGAACGCGCGGATACGAAATCGCCGCCGAGTACGTGCGCGCGCAGTTCGAATCGATCGGCCTGGAGACTTCGTATCAGCCGGTCGAATTCCGCTCGGCGAAGCTGATCGAAGAACAGTCATCGTTCGCGATCGACAATCAGTCGCTGACGATCCGCAAAGACGTCCTGCTGCGGCCGAGCTTCCTCTCGCAGACAAGCGAAGTGAGCGCGCCGGTCGTTTTCGCAGGATTCGGCATCACCGCGCCGGAACTTCATCTGGATGACTACTCGAGCATCGACGCGCGCGGCAAGATTGTCCTGATGTTGAGCGGCGCACCGCCGAATTTCCCGACCGATCAACGCGCGTTTTACTCCGGCTCGCGATTGAAAGAGAAGAATGCGGCGCAGCATGGCGCTGTCGGCGTGCTGACGATGCTGACGCCGATCGACGAGCAACGCGCGCCGTTCGCGAAGCGCGCGCAGCAGAGCGGCATTCCACCGATGCTCTACCTCGACGAGAACGGCCGCCCGGCAGACGCGATCGATGGCATTCGTCTCTCCGCGACTGTGAATCAGGCGACAGGCGAGCGACTCCGCGCCGGGGAGCACACCGTCGCGGCGCGAACCGTTTCGGAATTCAGCAAGGCCAAGAGCGAGAATGTGATCGGAATTCTGCACGGCAACGTCGATGAATCCGTCGTCCTCTCCGCTCACCTCGACCACCTCGGCAATCACGTGGGACGGGCTCTCAGCCCGTCCGAGCCGGCTGAGAGCCGGCTCCACGACTCGATCTACAACGGTGCGTACGACAACGGATCGGGTATCGCCTGTCTGATTGAGATTGCCCGCGCGCTCGCCAGCGGTCCGCGGCCAAAACGCTCGATCGTGTTCGTCGCGTTCACCGGCGAGGAAAAAGGCGACCAGGGCTCCGAGTACTTCGCGCGCCATCCGCCCATCCGCCCGCTCGTCGCGGATGTGAATATGGACATGTTTCTGATGCTCTATCCAGTCGGTGATCTCGTCGCGTTAGGCGGCGAGCACAGCACACTCGGCGAAATCGCTGCGCAGGCGGCGCACGAAGTCGGATTCGCGATGAGCCCTGATCCCTATCCAGAGGAAGTGCGCTTCATTCGCAGCGATCAATTTTCATTCGTCGAGGAGGGCATCCCGGCGATTCATCTGAAGCCGGGCAGCAAGAGCCTCGATCCGAAGATCGATGGCGCAGCGGTCACGCGCGACTGGCTGCGTCGCATCTACCACTCGCCGGCCGACGATATGAATCAACATTTCGATTTCGAATCCGGCGCGCGTTACGCCGAGACGAATCTGCAGCTCGTGCGCGCAATCGCAAACGCGCCTGAGCGCCCGCGCTGGAAACCTGGCGATTTCTTCGCGCCGAAATGAGAGTGGTCTCGCTCGTCCCCTCGCTCACCGAGACACTCTTTGCCCTCGGTGCCGGCGACTCGGTCGTCGGCATCACCGACTTCTGTATCTTTCCGGAAGGGATCGATCGTCCGCGCGTCGGCGGAACGAAGACGCCGAACATCGCGCGGATCCGGCAGCTCCAGCCGGATCTCGTCTACGTGAACGTCGAGGAAAACCTGAAGAAGCACGCGGAGGAGATCGCCACGTTTGCGCGCGTCGTCGCTACAGAACCGAAGACGATCGACGACGTCGCTGCGCTCATCGAGATGTTAGGCACCACTCATGACTGCGAAAAGCAAGCCGCCGAGCTGATTCAACAGCTAACGGCCAACAGCGAACGGCGAGCGGATTTTTCCTTCGTGGTCCCCATCTGGAAAAAGCCGTGGATGTGGTGCGGCGGCGACACGTACGTATCGAATCTCGTCGAGAGCGTCGGCGGACGCAACTTGCTCCGTGACTGCGCTCGCTATCCGAGACTCGAGCTCGAAGATGTGCTCTCGTTGAAGCCGGACATTGTTTTTCTGCCCGACGAGCCGTTTGCGTTCACTCGAACGGATGCGGATGCAATCATGACCCCTCACCCGGCCCTTCGGGCCACCCTCTCCCGGCGGGAGAGGGCCTGCGATCGCGAGAGCTCTCTTCCCCTGGGAGAGGGTGCGGCGAAGCGGCGGGTGAGGGTCATCGGCCCTTTCCCTGGTCATCTCTTCACATGGCACGGCGTGCGGACCATCGAGGGACTCCGTTTCCTGCATTCGTCACTCTGACCCTGAGCGCAGCGAAGGGGAAGAGTCTCGTGAACAAGATCCTTCGCCGTCGGAGCCTGCCCTGAGCGACTCCGAGCAGAGCGAGGAGGAGTCGAACGGGCGGCTCAGGATGACACAGTCACCTCCTCAGCCCACTGTCGAATCGTTTCGTCGACCGCGTCGAGCTGCTTCGAGAAAAAGTGATCGGCGCCGGTAACGATCACGCTCTCCGCGTTCCGCACGTGTTCAACGACCTTTTCGAGTTTCTCCACGTCGCCTTGTTCGTCTTCCGTCCCATGAAGAAAAAGCATCGGCTTCTCGCAGTTGCGCAGGTAACCGAATTCATATTTGTTCACCGGCGTGCCGATCAAGAAAATCGCGTCGACCTCCGGCAGCTCGCAGGCGACGCGTGAGGCCACCCACGCGCCGAACGAGAATCCGCCGACGATGAGTTTCTTGCCCGGATGTTTTCGCTTCGCCCACTCGATCGCCGTCATCACATCTTCCTGCTCGCCCTCACCCTCTTCGTGTTTACCCGCGCTCGCGCCGACGCCGCGAAAGTTGAATCGCAGCGTGGCGATGTTCGCGTTCTCCAGGCCTCGTGCCGCGCGGAAGACGACTTTGTTGTGCAGCGTGCCGCCACCCAGGGGATGTGGATGACAGATGACGGCGATGCCGGCGGGATCCTGAAGTTCGCGATAGAGCGCTT
>QHVY01000317.1:2717-8870 GCA_003223695.1 Acidobacteriota bacterium | reverse complement strand
AAAGCTGCACAAGCGGCATATCAATACCTCGGCGACATTTCGTCAGTGGGCGATCATCGACATGGACGACAAGCACGTCCGTTCGGCGCTGCGCATCTCGCCGCACTACTACAACACGGAGCAAGAGCTGGATGCACTGATCGACGCGCTCCAAGGCTGAGCGCAAGGGCATATATCGTGCAGCCATTCCAAGGAAGGGGGATCTCTTGCATCAGGTCAAACGGCCGATCGATCGGAAGTTCCGCGGCGATGGCGCCGAATACGATCTGACCCTTCTCGGCCGCTCTCGTGCAGACGGGATGTGGGAGGGACGAATCCGATTTCAACCGACGTCGGGCGAGCACGTTGCGCTGAACACCGCCGTCGAGTCGACCCAGCCGAGCGAGCGACTGTTGATCCGCTGGGCTGAAGGTCTTTCAGCGACGTACTACGAGGGCGCATTTCGGCGCGCAATCGCATCTGCCGAGAGAAAGCCACTAAGAAAAATCACGAAAAATGCCGGCAGTACCACGCGTATCGATCCGGCGCGAGTGGAGAAGCGTGTGCTCGATTGCTTTGGCACCTTCGGAGCATCCACGCTGAATCGGCAGGCCGTGCTCGACGCAATCGACGAGTATGCGCACGCAGACGTCATTCGGGCGATCGAATCGCTGGAGCGCAAACGCAAAGTCGTTCGATTCACCGATCGCGGTTCGCTGTGGGTGGCACTGGCCAGGGCTGGAACAAAGAGTGGCGGCAAGCGAGGAACCACTGGAGACAGAACGCCGGAGCTGATCTACGAACATCCACACCCGATTCGCACATACGAAGTCATCGTCCTGGGTGTCGAGCGGAGCGACGGCACTTGGAGCGGTTGGCTGCAGTTCCACGACACGAAAACGAATCAGACGCTCCGCACCGGACAGGAGACCAGCCAGCCCAAGCGCGCCGATCTCGAATATTGGGCCTCCGGACTCGAAGATGTTTACTTCGAAGGAGCAGTCCGGCGCGCGAAGCCGGTGAAGGAGACGCGACCTACCGCAAGGGCAGCATCAGCGTCACGTCGCTGATTTCTGTCGCCGAGGCGATTTTGCTCGGCGCGACATAAGGGCTGTCGACGTTTGTGATCTCCAGCCGCAGGATGTGACCGGCTGCCGTTTGCCAGAGATTGCCGTACGTCGGAACAGTCACGCTCTTCGTGCCGATGGGCTGCGACGGGTCGCCCGTGTCAATCGTGTAAGTCCCGCGCGTGATGAGCGACTTACTGGCGTCCGGGCCGAGGTCGAATAGGCGAGCGTCGATCTGCTCGCGGAACCCGGTTGGCAACAGCTGGTGGATGGTCACGGTAATAGTCGGTTGTCCGGCAATGAGAACACTTTGCGAGAGTGGCACCTCATAGACGGCGACATCTCCGGGAACGAAATCGGATGGAACGTCGCTCGGGAAATATGCCAGCTCTTCCGATCCGGTCATGATGAGCGGATCCCAGACGAAGCCGCTGTTGTTCGCCGGATCGAATGTCAGAAGCTGCGTGCCGGAAAATGAGTAACTGACGTTGCTCGTCGCGAGACGGTCATAACTCGGAACGCGGATGACATCGTCCGGATTGAACGGAGCTGTTTTCGATCGCGTGATCGCCGCCTGCACATCGAATGGCGGCTGTGTACCTGCGCCTTCGAGATACCACTGAAACCAGGCGATGAGCTGATTGATCACGAAATCGACTTCCTCCGGCTTGTTTGTCGCTCGCGGGTGACCGATGTCTCCGAGATAGAGCGCCGTGGGGTAACGCGAGGCGATTCGCAGAGCCTCGTCAATCGGGAAAAGATCGTCCGTCCATCCCTGCACCAGAAAAATCGGAATCGGATCGGGGTTCTGCCAGTAAATCGACCGATAACCGGAGAATGCGTCGACGATCTGCCGATCAACCGGAGTAGTGTTGTTCGGCTCCGTGGCGATCATCCAGGCGTTCCACTCTTTGAGGTAGTCGGGATAATTCGAGCAGAGCGGCGCGTCTTTGCATCCGCCGATGTACAAACCTTCAACGAAGCTGAATTTGAAACCGCCCGCAGGATCGATCGGCGAGTCTCGCCTGCCGTTCGGGCGAAGTGCGCCGGTCAGTTCCGACCAGGGAACGATCGGCACAACGGTACGTATGTTCACCGTTTTTCCGCGCGGAGAAGGAAACGTGGTGCGCAATGTCGCGAGAAAGGAATGCGCTCCGCCGTATGACGCGCCGAAGACGCCGACCGCGGAGGGATCGACGTGCAATCGAGGATCGTCGGCGACCTGACCGATCAAGCTGCGCAGATCGACCGCTTCGACGTTCACATCAGCGAGGTTGGTCTGGCCGAATGAATCGCCGAAGCCGCGCGTCGAATATGAGAGAAAGGTGAAGCCCGCGTCGGTGATGCGCTGCGCATATTTTGCGTTCGATCGCTTGCTGCCGCCCCACCCATGCACCCCGACGAGCAGTGGGTGCGCGGGTCCGGTGCGCGGGACCCACACGGTGGCATCGAGCATGGTGCCGTCGAGGTCGCTGGCCAGATAGCCGCTGCACACAAGCGGCTCACGTGGAGGTCCCGCCGGAGGATCGCATTTGAGGCCGGCGGTAACCACTCCCTGACCGGTGTTCACGCCGGTGGACGTCGTGTCGGGACCAAACTGCATCGCAGCGAGAAAGAGAATCGTGAACATGCCCTCCGCGGCCGCAAGAGCAGTGCCCGAACCGGTAGGGTATTCTCGTCATCAAACCATGCGTCTGGAAGCGGGCTCTAGACTCGGCCCGTACGAAATCTCCGGCCCGCTCGGGGCGGGCGGAATGGGGGAGGTTTACCGCGCACGCGACACTCGCCTCGGCCGCGAGGTAGCGATCAAAGTTCTGCCGCACGATCTGAGCAACGATCGCGATCGCCTCGCGCGATTCGAACGCGAAGCGCGCAGCGCCTCCGCGCTCAATCACCGAAACATCGTCACGATCCACGATTTCACATCGCAGGACGGCGAAGCGTGGCTGGTGATGGAGCTGATTCGCGGTGAGTCGCTTCGCGATTTGATTGATCGCGGGCCAATCCCGCCGAAAAAAATTCTTTCGATCGCAATCGGTATCGCAGATGGACTGGCAGCCGCGCATGCCCCGGGACTGGTGCACCGCGATCTCAAACCCCGGCGAAGATCCTCGATTTCGGTCTGGTCAAAAATTCGCCCATTGCGGAGGAGACGAGTGCGCCGACAACTCCGCAGGTATCGCGCACCGGCCTCGTTCTCGGCACGGCGAGTTACATGTCGCCGGAGCAGGCGCGCGGACACGACGTTGATTTCCACACTGATCAGTTTTCCTTCGGCCTGATTCTCCACGAGATGGCGACGGGAAAGAATCCTTTCCGCCGCGCCACGGCGATGGATACCCTTGCCGCGATCCTCAACGATGAGCCGCCACCGCTCGGAGAGCCACTCGGTTGGATCGTGGAGCGTTGTCTGCAGAAAAATCGTGAGGAGCGCTACGGATCGACCGCCGATCTCGCGCACGACTTTCGGCGTTTGCGCGATCATCCAGTCGTTGCAGCGCGCGGCAGGCAGCCGATGCACTGGTGGCCGGTGATTGCTGTCGCCGCCACTTTAGCCGCAATCGTCGTCGTGTTGATGTCGAGGCGGCAGGTTTCGCTCCAGCCGATGGAAGTCGCCGTGGCTTTGTCGCAGGTCGTCCACGTCAATCTTCGCGAAATCTCTTCTCCCATCGCGATCTCACCCGATGGAAGATACGTTGTGATCGACGGCTCCAGTGCTGACGGCACGAGCCGGCTGTGGCTTCACGATCTGCATTCCGGTACGACCAGGCCAATTCCGGCGAGCGAGAATGCGTTCGGGTTTACCTGGTCTCCGGACAGCCGCTCGATCGCATACTGCGCCGGAGGCAAACTCAAGACAACCTCCATCGACGGAAGTCCGCCGAGGATCCTTTGCGATGCTGCGCCGCCGGGGATGCCGACGTGGAGCGGCGACACGATCGTGTTCTCCACACTCACAGGGATTTCGCGGATAAGCACGCGCGGCGGCAGTCCGCAAAGTCTCGTTCGAAAGGATCCATCGCGCCCTGCCGACGCTTTGACGTGGCCCCAGGTGTTGCCCGACGGCACGCACTTTCTCTACATTTCCGTCATCCGCCGCAATGAGCAGATCGATCATGACCTGATGGCTGCCTCGCTCGACGGAAGCGAGCCAAAGCGCATCACTTCCATGGATTCGCGCGTCATCTTCGCGAACGGACGTCTTCTGTATGTTCGCGATGGAACTTTGCTTGCGCAGCCGTTCGACGCCAAGGCGCTGCGATTCACGGGCGAACCTCAACCGTTACTCGATGACATTCACTACTTCCGTTCGACAGGGCTCGCCGCCTTCAGTGTTTCCAACAACGGCCTCCTTGTCTGGCGAGCGGCCCGTCGGCCGTCGCGCGAGGCGTGGCTCGACCGTAGCGGATTGGAGGTCGCGTCGATCGCCAGCGGAGTCTTCGGGTCAGGACGTCTCTCGCCGGACGGGATGCACTACGCCGTTGGTCTCGCTGATCCGAAGCAGGGAACATCGGATATCTGGATCTACGATCTGTCGCGGCAGAACGTCGAGCGTCTGACTTTTCAATTGACGCTCAAAAACAATCCGGTGTGGTCGCCGGACGGACGAACGATCTACTACCTCAACGATGTGCTCGGCCCGCCCGATATTTTCCGCTGGAAGCTGGGCGAGGATCGAGGCGTCCCTTTCTATCGCGGCGCTTATGTCGAACAGCCGGAGGATGTCTCACCGGATGGGAAATGGTTACTGTTCGTGCAGTACTCGCCTTCGTTCACCGGTCACATCATGGTCTTGCCGATCGATCATCCGGTTGAAGCACGACCACTCGCAGTCACTCAAATCAATGAATGGTCACCGCGCTTCTCGGCCGACGGCAAGTGGGTAGCCTATCAATCGGATCTGTCGGGGCGTCCGGAAGTCTACGTGCGCTCGTTCGCAGGCAGCGCGTCGACCACTCGAATATCACGAGACGGCGGAACGCGTCCTCGCTGGCGGAGTGACGGAAAGGAGCTTTTCTTTCTGGGTCCCGGCGGAACAATGATGCGTGTCGCAATGAGCGATGGTACGTCTACGAGTGCGCCGACGATCCTCTTTCACGCTACGAACGCCGTCGATTTCGAGCCGTCGCGGGATGGCTCACGCTTCCTGACACAAATTGAGGAGCGCACGACGGAACCGACTGTGCATCTCTTGATCAACTGGCCGGCGCGGTTGAACGCGCAGTGACATGCTTTCATTCTTCTTTGCCGCTGTACTTTCGCTCGGTTCTCGGTCGCACGATGTCGTGAAATCGGCGCAGCCGTTTGACGCCGCCGCGCTGACGTGGTCCGGCAATGCGAATGTACGAATTCGCGTCGGCGGTCAGTGGATTTCGCCGGCGATCGATGACGACATCCCGGAGCGCCACGCGACTGCGATCACGCATTTCCCGCAGACGACGGCGCTCGAATACGAGTTTGACAGAGCGGTGAGCGACGTGACGGTGACGTTGTTTCCGCTCGGCGGGCTGAAGCCCGCCGCTACACAGGGGTCGATCGTCTCCCGTATCGATTGGGGATGCCCCGACGGTGAAGCGGCGCCGATGTGGCCTCCCGCGTACACGGTCGTTACGCATGCCGTCGTGCATCACACTGCCGGCGCAAACGACCTCACGAATTGGGCCGCAGAAGTTCGCAACATCTGGTACTTCCACACGTTCACGAACGGCTGGGGCGACATCGGATACAACTACCTCATCGATCCGAACGGCGTGATTTACGAAGGGCGCGCTGGGGGCAATGGCGCCATCGGCGCGCATTTTTCCTGTCGCAATACGAACACCGTCGGCATCGCGCTGTTGGGAACGTACAGCAATGTGCCGCCGACCGACGCCGCACTGGCGACTTTGAAGAAATTGCTCGCCGACGTTTGCCGTCAAAACGCGATCGATCCGACAGCGGTTCTCTACCACCCGCCCAGCCAGCTGATTCTGTCCACGATCCTCGGCCATCGCGACGGCAATCCGTCGACACAAACCTGTACGCGAACGGAGTGTCCCGGCGATGTGTTGTATTCGATGTTGCCGATCATTCGCTCGGACGTCGCGGCGCTGATCAATGTTCCTGC
>QHVY01000317.1:0-2652 GCA_003223695.1 Acidobacteriota bacterium | reverse complement strand
TTCATCAGTTACCCGACGATTTTCGTGCGGCTTCCCCTCACGCGTGACATCCCGTGGGCCAACTGGCTGCTCTTCGCGATTGCCATCGTGCTGCTGGTGATCGGATTTCGTCGCGCACAGAGAAAAGTCCTGCCGGGAATCGTCACCACCCTCGGTCTGGCGATCGCTGTCTTTTTTGGAATCTTCACGATCGTTCTAACGCGGCAGCTTCCGGCATCCACGGCCGCGCCGCACGTTGGTCAGAAAGCGCCAGACTTCACGCTGCCCGATTCGACAGGCCATTTGGTTTCGCTGTCGCAACTGGAAGCGACCTCGCCTCGTGGTGTGCTTCTGATTTTTTATCGCGGCTACTGGTGACCTTTCTGCAACTCCGAGTTACGGGGTATCGAACAAGATCTCGAGGGATTTGAAGCAGCGGGCGTGCGGCCGGTGGCAATCAGCGTCGACACGCCGGAGATCACCGAAAACCTGCGCAAAAAAGCCGGTTACACATTCACGTTCTTCTCCGACCCGAACACAGAAGTCATCCGCCGCTACGATCTACTGCACAAAGGAGCGGGCGAGCACGGCCATGACATCGCGCGTCCGGCGGAGCTCCTCATCGACCGAAGCGGCACCGTGCGTTGGGTGAATCTGACTGAGGATCTTCGCGTGCGAGCGACGCCGGAGCAGATGATCGCGGCGGCGAAAACGCTGCAGTGAAAACCGCTGGTCTCATCGGCGGCCTCGGGCCGGAATCGACGATGGACTATTACCGTCGTATCGTCGATGCGTGCAATCCGGCTCCGCCGTTGATCATTAACAGTCTCGACGTACAGAAAATAATCGCCTTCATGACCAGCGATCGTGCCGCGGCAGTCGATTATCTCGTCCGGGAAATCCAGCGGCTCGCTGATGCTCACGCTGACTTTGGCGCAATTGCCGCGAACACGCCACACATCCTGTTTGATGAGGTCCAGGCGCGGTCAGCTATACCTCTGATTAGTATAGTTGAGACGGTCTACACCGCTGCGCGCACCGCCGGTTTGAAGCGACTCGGCCTTCTCGGAACGCGCTTCACCATGCGTGAAGGGTTGTATCCCGACGCCGCCGTTCCCACGCTCGAGGAGCAGGAACTCATTCACGACAAGTACATCAACGAGCTGCTCGAAGGCAGATTTCTGCCGAAGACGCGCGCGTTGCTGCTTCGCATCGTCGATCAACTCATCGAACGCCATCACATCGACGGCCTGATCCTCGGCGGCACCGAGCTGCCGCTCTTGCTGCGCGACACCTCGTATCACGGCGTGCGTTTTCTCGATACGACGGCGATCCACGTGGACGCGATCGTCGCCGCGATTCACTCCGACGCGGCAATCTGATACTGCTCGATCTTGCCGTCCGGCATGATGAACGTCGTCAGGCTGAGCGTCTTCTGCGCGAAGCGGATGCGATAGCGGCGCAGAGTCATTCCACCGCGCAGCGACTGGTTTGCCTGCACGAACTCCTGCGGCGTACCGAGGGAAATGAGGCTGAACGCGAAGTCTTTGATGGCTCGATCAGTGAAATATGCGTTCGCGTTCGACGTGAAAAGCGATCGTTCGATTTGGCCGTGCTGCAGGCCGTCGAAAATCTTGCGCATCTGCTCGGTCGTTTTCGCCGTCGCCGGATCGGTCGTCGCGAACAGCAGGTTGCCGATGCGCGTTGCGATCTGAGAAGAGGCGCCGGTCGCATCGAGATTCGTGAACACCACAACGGCGGCGCGATCATCGGGATAGACAGTGTTCGTCGCGGTGAAGCCGGAGACCTCGCCGCCATGCGAAATGAATCGGCGTCCGTCGCCCATTCCGACGCCAACGCCGAGCGCATAACGCGTTCCGACGCCGTTGGCGAGCTCCACTTCGGTCTCCAGCGACTTGTACGACGCCGGCTTCAAAATTGATTGATCAATCAACGAAATATCCCAAAGCGCGAGGTCGTGGGCGGTCATCGCCAGCTCCCCGGCGGCGAACATCCAGCCACGGCCTTCTTTCGGCGCAGGGCGCAGCGGACCGAGAGCGTAACGGAGATAGCGCATCGGCTCGTTACCGCCGAGGGCCGCGAGGTCGGTGTTGTACACGCTTGTCATCTGCAGCGGTCCGAAAACACGGCGCTGCAGAAAATCGAGCAGCGACATGCCGGCGACTTTTTCCACGATCACTCCCGCAATGACATAGTTCGTGTTGCTGTACTGCCACTTCGTCCCCGGCTCGAAATCGAGCGGCTTACGCGCCCATTCGTTCAGGATTTCCTGCGCGGTGACCGGCTCGAGCATGCGCGGCATCACGTAGTCCTGCGGCCAGAAATCCTGGTAACCCGACGTCATCGAAAGCAGCTCGCGAACAGTGACGTCGTTCGCGCGGGTGAGATCGGGAAACCAGCGCGACATCTTGTCGTCGAGCGACAGCTTGCCGTCTTCGGCGAGCATCAGAATCGCCGAGGATGTGAATTGCTTGCTGATCGAGCCGATGCTGTAGCGCATCTCCGCCGTCGCCGGCATCGGTGGATCGATGCGCGCCAGTCCGTACGCATGCGTGTACGTGATCTTGCCGTCCTTCACCACGGCCACCGAGGCGCTCGGCGCTCCCGTTTTGGTCAGGACTTCATTGACTGCTTTATCGATGCTCGCCGGAT
>QHVY01000316.1 GCA_003223695.1 Acidobacteriota bacterium | reverse complement strand
AGTTCGCCGGGATCGCTTCGAACGTCGAACATTTCCGATTTCACGCCGCGAATCAGCTTGATGTCGCCGCTGCGGATGGAGGTCAGTCCACTCCATCCGAATGTTTTCGCGTATTCGGATTCGGCATAAATCGTTTTGCCCTCACTGCGAGGCATCGACAATCCAACCAGGCCGGCAATTTTCGGCGCGACCTCGACCGTGCTGACCGGCTGCTGTACTTCGCTGGGCTTGATATCCGGACCGGCGATGATCAGCGGGACGTGCAGCGTCGATTCGTAGAGCAGCAGTCCGTGTGTCAGCTCGCCGTGCTCGCCGAGGGATTCTCCATGATCGCCGACGACGATGACAATCGTTTTTCGCTTGTCGATTGCGGAAAGAAGACGTCCGACCTGCGCATCGACGTATGCGATTTCGCCGTCATAGGTCTGCGGAAACGGCGGGGGGAGATGCACCCAGGCGAACCATCGCCGATCGCCTTGTCCACGCATCCATTCGATGGCGCGATCGACGGTCTCTGCGCCTCTCCGCTCAGCCTCGAACGTCGGCGCTTCGCCAGTGGGATCGCGAGGAACACCATCGTCGTATGTTTCGAATCCGCGGCCCAGACCGAAACGATGATCGAGGACGAACGCGCTGACGAATGCGCCCGTGCGATAGCCGGCCTTTGAAAAGAGAGTGGCCAGAGTCTCCCGATCAGGAAACGATCCGATTCCGTTGTTGCGCAGCCCGTGATGCAGCGGCAGGAGGCCGGAGAGGATCGTAGCGTGCGACGGGAGGGTCAGCGGCGTGGCGGTGTCCGCCTGCCTGTACCACGTTCCCTTCTGCGCGAGCCGCAAGAGATTCGGAGTGGCGGCGCCGATGCGGTCGGCGCGAAACGTGTCCAGCGTGATCAGCAGAACGTTGGGGTGGTTCGGTTTTCGCGGCGAACAAGCGAATGCAAAATGCAGAATGCAAAATGCAAAAACGAATCGCGAGACATTTTGCATTTTGCATTTCGTTACAAGGGAATGTTTCCATGCTTTTTGGGCGGATTTTTGTCGCGCTTGTTGCGCAGCATGGCGAAGGCGGTGATCAGCTTCCGGCGCGTGAAGCGCGGCTCGATGATCTCGTCGATGTAGCCGCGCTCCGCAGCGATGTAGGGATTGGCGAACTTGTCTCTGTACTCAGCGATCTTCGCGTCGCGGTCACGAGAACCTTTGTACAGAATGCTGACCGCACCCTCTGCGCCCATCACCGCGATCTCTGCGGTCGGATAGGCGAAGTTCATGTCCGCGCGGATGTGCTTCGAATTCATCACGCAGTACGCGCCGCCGTACGCTTTGCGCGTGATCACAGTGATTTTCGGGACCGTTGCTTCCGCGAGCGCAAAGAGCAGCTTCGCGCCGTGAATGATGATCCCGCCGTACTCCTGATCGGTTCCCGGCAAAAACCCGGGAACGTCCTCGAGAACGAGAAGTGGAACGTTGAACGCGTCGCAAAAGCGCACGAAGCGTGCCCCTTTTCGCGATGCGTTGATGTCCAGAACGCCCGCCAGAAACGCCGGCTGATTGGCGACCACGTCGACCGGCGCGCCGTTCAGACGGATGAATCCAACCACGAGATTGCGCGCGTAGTGCTGATGTACCTCGAGAAAATGTTCATCGTCGGCGATCGTTTTGATCAGCTCGCGAATCTCGTAAGGCTGGTTGGGACTCTCGGGAATGAAGCTGTCGAGCTTTGGATCGACTCGATTCACATCATCGCCGCTCGGCCTCCTCGGCGGATCTTCGAGATTGTTCGACGGAATGAACGAGAGCAGCTCGCGGATCGTGGCCAGGCAATCTTCGTCCGAGTCGGCGGCAAAGTGCGCGACGCCGGAGATCTGATTGTGCGTCTCCGCGCCGCCGAGTTTTTCTTTCGTCACTTCCTCGTGCGTGACGGTTTTGATGACATCGGGGCCGGTGACGAACATGTAGCTGGTGCGCTTCACCATCAGAATAAAATCGGTGATGGCTGGCGAGTACACCGCGCCGCCCGCGCACGGACCCATGATCGCGGAGATCTGCGGGATCACGCCGCTGGCAAGCGTGTTGCGCAAGAAAATGTCGGCGTAGCCGCCTAACGAGACCACGCCTTCCTGGATGCGCGCGCCGCCGGAGTCGTTCAGTCCGATGATCGGCGCGCCGTTCTTCATCGCCAGATCCATGATCTTGACGATCTTGGCGGCGTGCGTTTCGGACAAAGAACCGCCGAATACAGTGAAGTCCTGCGCGAACGCGTAGACCAGCCGCCCCTGTACGGTGCCGTAGCCGGTGACCACTCCATCGCCGGGAACACGCTGCTTCTCCATGCCGAAATCGGTGTTGCGATGGACGACGAGCTGATCGAGCTCCTGAAATGATCCAGGATCGAACAGCAGCGTAATGCGCTCGCGAGCGGTGAGCTTGCCTTCCTTGTGCTGCCGCTCGATGCGAGCCTCGCCGCCGCCTAACTCGCTCTCGCGTTTGCGGCGTTCGAGCTCTTCCAGTTCGCGTTCGAGCGACATGATCAATCACCGCAGAGAGCACGGAGCACACAGAGATGTCTCTGTGCTCTCTGTGGTGAGTCATTACAACACGAAGTTGCGCTCCGCCGCGACGCGCGCCATCTCATCGAGGATCTCGTTCTCCGTCGGCTCGCGCGTGCCGATCGTTTTCGTGAGCCGCCCGCGCGCTTCCTGTTCGATCGAGTCGTAGGCCTGAAAATTGTCCTCGAGCGTGCGAGTGACGATCTGGATGCCGATCTCCGCGTCGCCGAATTCGACGAGGCCGCGATCCTCCAGCCGATTCACGATCGCCCGGGCGAGAAATTCGACCTGCCGGATGTTCGTCGCCATCAATAGAGTTTAAAACATCAGCTCGGCACCAAATGCTCCCGCGCCATAGGGAAACCACGTTTCTGTGGCCCGGGCGGCGGCAATGCGGCGAATGGGAACCGTCGTCGGGAAGACGCGATTGCCGTCGATGCACAGCACGGAAATGAAGCGTTCTCCGATGGGCGCCAATAGCGCAATACCTTCCGGGACCGCATCATCAATGCGGCCGAATGGGGCGGCCCGGAGGTGAAACCACGCCCGGCGCGGCCGCATGCGATAACTCGGACGGAACCAGTTCGGCGGCTCCTCGTTTTCAACGCGCCGTTCGATGACCTGCTGTCCCTTGCCATCGTGGGGCCACGCAGATTGAGTCTTTTGGATTTTCGCGGAGGATAGCAGCGCCGCGCCGACATTCTCCGCGAGCCGGATGCGCTTCGGCGCATCGCGTTCCCCGCCGGCTCGCAAGAGCGCCGACGCGATTCGCTTCACGGCATCGAATTGAAATTCTGCGAGGTCGACGAGCGCGCGGATGGGCGGCCGGGCGATCGCCACGTGAACGCGTCGCAGCGTTTCGCTCCAGCGCACTCCGTCGCATTCATGCGCAATGCTGCCCTCGCTGACAAAGAGCCGCTCGAGAATGAGCGGCGGCTTGACAATCGATTCGATCTCGCGCGCCGCCGCCTGGACTGCTTCTGCGTCCGGCGCTTCCAGCTCGAGCATGTCTTCGATCGGCTGTGTTCGAAACGTCGTCCTGTTCTCCATCGCCTCCCCAGCCTCGTCGACGCGTACGAGGCGACTTCCTTCGCGGCGCACCGAGCGTCCCCATTTGCGATAGAGCTCGCTCACAAAATCTCCGACGTGATGATCACCGGCGCGCTCGAGCCGACGTACAGCTCCTGCGCTTCCCGTGAGCAGATCACGCCCGGATAGCGAAGCGGATCGCCCGTCGCGCCGATCAGAGAACGCGCGATCGCGGCGCGAGAAGCGCGGATCGTGAACGGGCCGATGTCAGAAATCGCAACATTTATCGTAACAATTTCTGTCAATGGCTCGTAGGCCCCTCCAGCGACAAGGTGAACCTCCATTCGTTCTTCCGGAAGCGCGAACGGCGCGTTCGTCTGTTCGATGATCAGATTGGTCATGCGGCGCATCGGCACATCGCGGAACGATTCGCGGCGAGTGGCTCGCGGAAGCTCGCCGGCGATCAGATCGGCAGAACGGCCGTCGCGGGTCTCGCATGTCCGATCGCTTCGTGGAGCAGTACGGCCGCGGAGCCGTTTCGCCACACCATTGGGAGAGTGCCGAGTGCCGAGTGCCGAGTGCTGAGTTGGAGGAGCGATTTCAATCGATCGTAATCAGCGCTCGCACTTTGGTGCGGAGTGACGATGGAAACGCCATCCAGCGTGATCGCCACGGTCGATTCGAAATCCTCGCTTGTCGCGGTGACGACGCCGCGCACGCGCGCATCGGGCATCGCTCGAATCAATTTTCGGACGCGCCCCATCTCCTCTTCGCATGCGTCGCGCAGCCTCGCCAGCGCTGTGGGATCATCGATGCGGTTGCGGGCGATGATTTCTCCGCTGCGCTCCACCGCCTGGCCATAGTTGATGCGCGATTCCTCGAGAACTCCTCGCACCCACAGTTCGTCGCGGCGAACCATGGCGAACAGATCGTTCGCCGTTGGCCGTTGACCGTCGGCCGGGTAGGGTCGGCGAACGGCCAACGGTGTACGGTCAACCATTTAGTTCATCTGATAATTGAATGTTTTGCTCTGCGGATCGAACGATACGGTCAGATGATGCCCGCTTCCGGGCGTGAAATTCGCGTGCATCATGCGGTGCTCCTGGATATTCATCGAAGGAATGATCACCCAGATGTCGACGTCGGCGTTCTTCGGCGTGATGTCCTTGGTCACGTTGACGGTTCGGGGCACGCGCCGGCGCGTCAGAAACCGTCCGGTTTCCTGCCACAAATTCTCGTGCGCGACGACCTCGCCAGCGACCTTCACCATGATGTAGCCGTCGTTGACCTGACCGTTGAACGTCGTGGTCATTTGCGCCGGTCCTGTCGTTTGCTGCGTCACTGCGGCGCGCGTCTGTGTGCCGCGCGTCGTCGTTTGCGCCGCGGTGCGGCCCTGAGTGGTCGTGCGTAACGCGGGATTCGCGTGCGCCTGCTCCTGTTCGACGCGCGCCTGCTCCTGCTGGGCAAGCTTCAAATAGTTCACCGTGTCGTCAGAATTCGGATTCAGATGAAAGGATTCGTCGAACGCTTTGATTGCTTCGGCGTACTGCTTGCTGGCGAAGAACGCCATGCCCTGATCGAAGAATTGCTTTGCCATTTGGATCTGCTGCTGCTTCGTCTCGTCCATCCGCCGCAGCTCGGCGAGCTTCGTCATCAGGCCCAGGATGTAGGGGGATTTCGGAGCGAGCTTGGCGAGCTGCTCGAATTTCGCGAAGGCGTCCTTGACATTACCGTCACGCAACAATTCATTGCCTTGCGTGCGCAAGGCGCGCTCTTTGGCCACTTTCGTTTCGGCAACTGTATCAATGATTGGTATAGCTGGCTTTTTGCTGCGGATGCCGGCGACGGCGATCACCAGGGCCAGTACCGCGATGCCGACGATCGAGAAAAAAATCGCCGGCGGGATGATCGACCGCCAGAGCGGAAGAGCGCGAACGCCATCGAGCGTCCTCCGCACCATCTCCGCCGGACGCGGCCTCGGCAACGGAATTGACCGCGCCGCAGGCTGCGGCATCGCCATCGCCGCGGCACCACCGCCCGCCGCCGCTGCGGACACGGTGCTGTGCGGATTGCTGTGCAGCGCCGGACGCTCCATCGCACCGCTGGCTTCCGGAAACGGGATCTCAATCGTCGGGAGCCTGTCGTGCGTATCGCGCGTGACGACCGTCGCTTCTTCGAGCATCGGCTCATGCTGTTTGAGCGGTCGCTCGCCGCGAATCACCTGACGCACTGCGATCGCCAGATCGCGTCCGCGTTGATAACGTTTCGTCGGGTCCTTGGCTAGGCAGAGGGAGACGACATCTTCGTAGCCGTCGGGAATCTGCGGATTGATTTCATGCAGCGGCGGAAACGGCTCGTGCACGATCTTGTAAGAAATCGCCGTAAGCGAGTCTCCACCGAACGGCTTTCGCCGCGTGAGGCACTCGTAAAGACAAATGCCGAGGGAGAAGATATCGGTGCGGCCGTCGACGGGAGCGCCGCGAATCTGCTCGGGAGCCATGTAATTCGGTGTGCCCAGAAACTGCCCCGTAGTCGTGAGATTTCCGCCTGATTGCCTTCGAGCATGATGATGTTCGCCGGCTTCACGTCGCGATGCACAATGCCCTTCGCATGGGCGAAATCGAGCGCCTCGCCGACCTGCGCGATGATGTCGCCGATTTCATCGAAGCTGAGCGGCCGTCCTTGTGCAAGGATCTCCTTCAGGTTCTGGCCCTCGACGAACTCCATGGCAATGAAGTTCGTACCGCTCGGCTCGTCCTGGCCGATATCGTGGACAGTGACGATTGCGGGATGATTGAGAATGCCGGCAGCCTGCGCCTCGCGAATGAATCGCTGCTGAAACTCCCTGGTTTCGTCATCGTCGCCGCGAGCGGCACGGATGGTTTTGAGAGCGACGAGACGGCCGATCAATGGGTCTTTGGCAAGATAGACGACGCCCATCGCTCCCTTGCCGAGCTCGCGGACGATCTCGTAACGGCCGAGCTTCACTGAGCGTTCTCCGGGACGCTCCGAGCTCGTTTCCAGGGGAGGACCATAGGCGGTCAATGATAACTCCTGCAAAAAATCGGCTATGCCGCGGTGCTGAAAAACGCGGCCTCGGCCCAACGTGAGGTTTTAATTTATCATCTACGTCCCATTTCAGCAGCCCCATGCGAGGACATCCATATGAAGGTCTACTCCGGTTCTGAGATTCGAAACGTCGCCCTTGTCGGACACAATGACACCGGCAAGACGACCATCGTCTCGCAGCTCCTTTTCAACTCTGGAGGCACGACGCGCCTTGGCAGAATCGAGGACGGCACGACGACCACCGACTTCGATCAGGACGAAATCGAGCGCAAGCACTCCATCTCCGCAGCCGTCGCCTACGCGGAGTGGAAAAACACCAAGATCAACCTGCTGGACACGCCCGGATTCGGCATTTTTCTGATGGAGACGCGAAGCGCGTTGCGCGTCGCCGATTCCGCGGCGGTGGTGGTCAGCGGCGTGACCGCAGTCGAAGTCACCACCGAAAAAGTCTGGAAATACGCGGATGAATTCGAGCTGCCGCGCATGATCATCATCAACAAGATGGACCGCGAGCGCGCCTCATTTTCGCGGACGCTCGAAGCGCTGCAGAAAAAATTCGGCAAGAACGTGGTGCCGATCCACCTTCCGATCGGCGAAGAGAAGGATTTCAACGGGGTCATTGATCTCGTTTCGATGAAGGCCTACAAATACGCAACGGACGGTTCGGGCAAGTTCGACGCCACGGACATTCCTGCGGACATGAAGAGCGACGCCGACGATTGGCGCGAGAAGCTCATCGAGAAAGTGGCGGAAGGCGACGACACTCTGATGGAGCGCTTTTTCGAGCAGGGCGGTCTGTCGCAGGAAGAGCTGATCGACGGTCTCAAACGCGAGATCGGGCATCATCAGATTTTCCCGGTGGTGCTCGATTCGGCATCGCACAACATCGGCGGCCATCCGATTCTCGATGCCATCGCGGCGCTGCTGCCTTCGCCCGACGAAGCGAAGACGATCGAGGGCCGCAACGCGAAAGGGGAGAAAATCACGTTCGAGCGGCGCGCCGAAGCATTTCCATCGGCACTCGTTTTCAAAACATTCTCCGATCCATTCTCCGGACGCGTATCGCTGTTCCGCGTGTTCTCCGGCACTTTCAAATCGGACACTTCGTACTGGAACACGACAAAAGATCACGAAGAACGCGTGGGCAAGCTGCAGTTGCTGCAGGGAAAGCAGCAGGTTCCCATCCCAGAGCTGCGCGCGGGCGACATCGGCGCGGTGGCGAAGCTCAAAGACGTGCACACCGGAGAAACGCTCGCGGCGAAAGACCATCCGATCTCACTGGACCACATCCGCTATCCAGAGCCCGCAATTTCGTTCGCCATCGAAGGGAAAGCGCGCGGCGACGAGGACAAAATCGGTGCCGCGCTGGCGCGCATCATCGAAGAAGATCCGACGATCACCTTCGGCCGCGACGAGCAGACGAAAGAATTTCTCATCGGCGGTCAGGGACAACTTCACGTCGAGATCGTGGTT
>QHVY01000303.1 GCA_003223695.1 Acidobacteriota bacterium | reverse complement strand
GACGTTGTCGCGGTCTGCAGCGCCTGATCGTCAGTGCCTTCCTCTTCCTCTTTCGCCTCTTTCCCTTTGCCGCAGCTCATCGTGATCATCAGCGATGCGGCGAACAGCATGGACAAAAACTTTTTCATCTCAATCCCTTCTAATGTGGCGCCGGCTCTCTAGCCGGCGCGGACCGGCTGAGAGCGGGTCCTACGTTCGCTTCTCCAACCTTCGGCGCCGGCCGGAGCTTCGCCGCCCGGCGCGGCGGTGCGCATCTGCGTGATGCCGATGCTCCAGATGTAGTCGCGCAGATACTCCGTCAGGGCGACCGCGTCTCCCATTGTGCGGCGCAATTGTCCCTCGTCATTCTTGAAGTACGGCAGCAGCGCCGTCTTGTACTGCACGAACGCCGGGGTGTCGATCGCGTTCCCGAGCGGCGACTGGAACCCTCCCGTCGCCGCATCGCGCGGAAAGTTCGCCGGCATGCGCGTGCTGGGGATCATCTCACCCGGCCGTCGAATCCAGTCCGGAATCCATTCGTGTCGCAGGCGCAGCCGCGCCAGCGTGAGATTCGGCGCGAGAGAGGTCGTGTCGACCACATTCGGCTTCGGCGGATTTTCCGGATTGACCGGCGCGGTCACGTGGCACTGCGTGCAGCGCATCATGGTGAACACCGCTTTGCCGATTGCGACGTTCTGCGGCGACGGATGCAGTCCGAGCGTCGTATCGAATTCCGACGCCTTCCCCTCCCCGGCAAAGAAGGTGACCAGCGTGTTCGTCTCCTCGTCGGTGAAGTGGAACGTCGGCATGCGCACGTTCAGCCACGGACGGATCTTCATCACCGTCGGATCTTTGAGGAAATTGAAGAGGAATGGCGATTGAGCGCGGCCGCCTTCCGGCGACAAATCGGGCGGAAGGAAATTCGTATCGGCGATCGTCTCAGCGATCGCCCGTCCGCGACCATCGACGATGTGACATCCGCGGCAGTTGTGCTGCGATACGCGCTTGCGCCCTTCCTCGATCAGCCGCATGCGCGAATCCTGGGCCGCAAGTTTCGATGCACCGACGACATCCTTTGTCAGGCCTAACACGACTTCCGTGACGCGGCGGGCCTCGTCCTGCGTCAGATGGAAGTTCGGCATCTTCAGCTTGTCGTTGTAGATCTTCGTGCGCGTGTCGTCGTAAACACGCGGATTGCGGACCTTGTTGTAGATCCACGACGGAACGGTGTGGATGATGTGCTCTTTGTGCCCATCTTCGCCGACATACTCGTGTGGGAAGCCGAAGTCGAAAAGGTGCAACGCCTTCGATCCTTCCGTCGTCAGCTCGGTGCCGATCGGCTTCAGGTTCTCGAACCCTTTGATGTTGTGGCACGAATAGCAGCCATATTTTTCAATTGAGCGCTGCCCCAGATAGGTGAGCTGCTCCTGCATCGGCATCGAGCGCAGTTTCGCCTCGGCGTCGCGCACGCTCAACGTGTTCACGAGGTAGCCCATCTCGAGATCGTGCACCGCTTTCGGGTCGGGGGGGCGGATGGGCGTGGCCATGAACTGCGGCTTCTGCAGCGTGAGCAGATACGCGGTCACGTCGGCCGCTTCCTGATCGGTCAGGCGCAGCGACGGCATCGGCGCGTCGGGGTAGTAATTCTTCGGGTTCTTGATCCAGTTGTAGATCCAGCCGGCGTGCGTCTTCGTGCCGACGTTCGCCAGGTTGAATCCGTAGTTGCGTTCGAGCGGGAAATCGTCGCGCTTTGCCAGCCGCCCATTGATGAATTCCGACTCGACGTGACAGGCCTTGCAGCCGACTGTGTCGACGATTTGTTGTCCGCGTTTCGCGTCGCCCGCAACCGGCGCAGGCGTCCACACGCGGTGCGATGACTTGCCGAAGAGATAGGTGACGATCGAGTGGATCTCGGCGTCCTGATACGTGATGTTCTGTTTGATTTCTGCCGCCGGTACAACCGACGGATCGATCATGTTTCGCTGGTAGAAAAACGAGGGCATCCGCGTCGTGGAGCGGAAATTGTGCGGCTCCGAGATCCAGCGGAACGCCCACTCCGGCGTGGTTTTCTCTGCGATGCCGTTCAGGTCAGGCCCGGGACGGCGAAGAT
The DNA here is from genome assembly GCA_003223695.1 of Acidobacteriota bacterium. GTDB lineage: Bacteria > Acidobacteriota > Thermoanaerobaculia > Gp7-AA8 > Gp7-AA8 > Gp7-AA10. The sequence continues at coordinate 1,199 of QHVY01000303.1, read as the reverse complement.
CGCTGAAGCGCCAGTTGTTGATCTTGTGGCACGCGTAACAGCCGTAAATCTCGACGGTCAGCTCGGCCTTTGTGATGTCGTCGCCCTGATCGACGCCGAGTTGCCCTGAGTGGCACTTGATGCATCCCGCTTCGTAGTACTGCCGAGGAAACATCGGCGTCTCGTTGAACGGATTCTCCTCCCAGCCCCAGTGCCGCTGCTTGTAATCCCACGGTCCGGGAAGAAGGCTGACCGCCGCCGCTTCCCAGCGGTGCTCCATCTTCGAATTTGGCGGGACGTGGCCGGCGCGGCCGAATTCCGTCGCACGATCCTGTCCGCGATGACAGCCGGTGCATCCGTACTCCAGCAGCGGATGCGGCGACGCTGAGCCGACAAACGTGTCGAGCTTTGGATGTGTGCGCCATGGATTGAGCACGTCCTGCGGCGCGTCCTGAATCTTCTTGAGCTGTTCGATCCGCTTTTCAGTCTCGTCGCGTTTTTCCTGCGGGATCTGATAGGTGTCGAGCTTCTGCTGCAGCTCCTGCGCAAGGCGCGCCGCTTCTTTTTTCGACTCGAAGCCGGGGCGATCGATCGCCCGATGACACGTCTGGCATCGATCCACGCGCGGCACGACCATGTAGTTCATCTCCACGAACATGTCGGGGATGACCACCTGATCGATTTTCAATGTGGGGTTGATGAAATCGAGCATCGGCAGGTTGAGGATCAGATTGGGTCCCTTGAGCTCGACCGTCGAAAGTTGCTTGTTCAGCAGGTCGATGTTGCCGGTGAGAACTTTCCGTTTGTCATCGAGGTCTTTGATTTTGCCCAGCCAGACATCGACGCTTTCCTTCGCTCCGTCGCGTTTTCGCGTGAGCTCCTGCAGCCGGATGTTGAGATCGGTGACGTGCTGCTCCTGCCGCTTGTACTCGGCCTGCTGCTGAGCCGCATCCCGCCGCTTCTCAACCACCGACGCCTCGGCGATATATCGCTGAGCGTCGAGGCGTGCTTTGGCGAAGCGATAGTCCTGATCGGCGGCGTAGTGAATGCCTTCCCAGCTGTCGAGATCTTTCTGCGCGCCCACGTACTGTGAGCGATGCCGGGCGATGTCGTTCTCGATCTGCTTCACCTGCCGGTCGAGAGCGGTGAGCTGCGCTTTGCTCGTTTCCGTCTCTGCTGTGTGGATGTCCTGCTCGATTCTCTCCTGCTGCATGCGCATG
>QHVY01000302.1 GCA_003223695.1 Acidobacteriota bacterium | reverse complement strand
CATTGTACTAGAACAAACGGACAGAACGCGAATCCACCGGCTTCCGCAGCGCGGTGATTACGATCGCGAGACCATCCATGCCATCCTCGACGAAGCGTTGATCTGTCATGTCGGCTTTGTTTCCGGAGGACGTCCAGTCGTGATCCCGACGATCCACACGCGCGTCGGCGAGTACCTTTACTTTCACGGTTCTCCGGCGGCGGGCATGCTGCGCACACTGACCGCGGGCGGAGAAGCATGTGTGACCGTCACTCTTCTCGACGGACTGGTGCTCGCGCGCTCGGCGTTCCACCATTCAATGAACTATCGCTCCGTCGTGGTCTTCGGCAAGGCTGAGGAGGTCACCGAACGCGACGAGAAGCTGCGCGTTCTCGCAGCGCTCGTGGAGCATGTGTGCCGGGGGCGCTCGGCGGATGCGCGCGGTCCGACGGAAAAAGAATTAAAGCAGACAATCGTTCTGCGCCTGCCGATCGCCGAAGCATCGGCGAAGATCCGCACCGGGCCACCGGCCGACGACGGGGAAGATTACGCGTTGCCGATTTGGGCGGGCGTGCTGCCGCTGACGCTTCAGCCGCTCACGCCAATGGCCGACAACACCCTGCCGGTCCCCGACTACGTGGCGCGCTACCGGCGGTAGCGCCGGTTATCATTGCGGCGCCGCAAAGGAGCTGCAATGGATTTCCGCCTCACCGACGAACAGATTCAGATCCGGCAAATGGTGAAAGATTTCGCCGAGAGCGAGATCAAGCCGCACGTCATGGAGTGGGACGAGGCCCAGACGTTTCCAGTCGACGTCGTCAAGAAGCTCGGCGCGCTCGGAATGCTCGGCGCGATCTTCCCGGAGGAGTATGGCGGCGCGGGGTTGTCGTATGTCGACTACGTCCACATCATCGAAGAGTTGGGCGTCGTGGACAGCGGCGTCGGCCTCACTGTGGCTGCGCACAATTCCTTGGGCACTGGCCACATTTACCTGGCCGGTACCGATGAGCAGAAAAAAAAGTGGATGCCGAAGCTCACATCGGGGGAGTGGATCGGCGCGTGGGGGCTCACGGAACCCGGTTCGGGCAGCGACGCCGCGGGCATGCGCACGAATGCGGTGAAGTCAGGCAACGAATGGGTGCTCAACGGCACAAAGAATTTCATCACCAACGCCTCCTACGCCGACATCGCCGTGGTGATCGCCGTGACCGACAAAAATGACCAGAAACGCAGCTACAGCGCGTTCGCCATCGAGATGGATCGCAAAGGCATTCGTCCGGGCAAGAAAGAGAACAAGCTCGGGATGCGCGCATCGGACACGGCCGAATTGGTCATGGAAGACTGTCGCATCCCGGCCTCCAACCTCCTCGGCAGCGTCGGATCGGGCTTCGCCGACGCGTTGAGAGTTCTCGACGGCGGGCGCATTTCCATCGGCGCGCTGGCCATCGGCATCGCGCGCGGCGCTTACGAGGCGGCGCGCGACTACGCAAAGCAGCGCAACGCATTCGGCCATCCGATCGCCGATTTTCAGGCGATTCAATTCATGCTCGCCGACATGGCCACGGAGATCGAGGCCGCGCGCATGCTCTGCTACCGCGCAGCGACAATGAAAGATGCCGGCGAGCGCGTGACGCAATTCTCGGCCATGGCGAAGCTGTACGCATCGGAGGTCGCCGTGCGCTGCACGGAAAAAGGGGTGCAGATTTTCGGCGGCTACGGCTTCATCAAAGACTTTCCCGCCGAGAAGTACTACCGCGACGTGAAGCTCTGCACGATCGGCGAAGGCACTTCGGAAATTCAGCGGATGGTCATTGCGCGCCATATTCTGAGCAATGACTGAGCTGCGGGGAAATTTCAAATTTCAAATTTCAAATGAAAAATTGAAAATGACGAAACAGCCGAATTTTTCATTTGCAATTTGAAATTTGAAATTTGAAATTTCTTTGAGCGACCTTGTCAAATCAATCCGGAGCGGCGATCCTCGCTCATTAGCGAAAGCCATCTCCATAGTCGAACGCGAGGACTCTGCAGCCGAGGCGATTCTGGCGGAGCTTTACGCATCGACAGGCAAGGCGCGAATCATCGGCATCACCGGCTCGCCAGGCGCAGGCAAATCGACGTTAGTTGCCGCGTTGGCAAAGCACTATCGAAAGCTGGAGAAGCGCATCGGCATCGTCGCGGTCGACCCCACCTCGCCCTTCAGCGGCGGCGCAATCCTCGGCGACCGCATCCGCATGGCTGAGCTGTACACCGATCGCGGCGTGTTCATTCGTTCGATGGCCACGCGCGGATTCATGGGCGGGCTGGCGAAAGCGACGAATGATGTCGTCGATCTTCTCGATGCCGCCGGATTCGACATCGTGCTGGTCGAAACTGTCGGCGTCGGTCAGGATGAAGTCGATGTCATCCGCATGGTGCAGACGAACGTCGTCGTTCTCGTTCCTGGAATGGGCGACGACATTCAGGCCATCAAAGCAGGGCTGATGGAGATCGGCGACATCTTCGCCGTCAACAAGGCGGATCGACCCGGCACGGACAAGACGGTTACCGAAGTGACGATGATGATGTCGCTCGTCGAAGAACACGGCGATTGGATCCCGCCGATCGTCAAGACCGTGGCGTCACGCGGGGAGGGCATCGCCGAGCTCGAATCTGCGCTGGACAAACATGCTCAATATCTCGCCGCGTCGGGCGAGCTCGAACGACGCAATCGCGAGCGCGTGCGCATTCGCATCGAGACCCTGCTCAAGGAAAAATTCATGGGAAGGCTCATCGGCGGCGCGCTGCCGGCCAGCGACTATGAAAAAATCCTCGACGACGTGCTGCGCAAACGCAACAATCCGCACGACGCGGCGGAGAGCGTTCTGACACGCGTGCAGTTTTAGAATCGTGGTTCGTTGTCCGTTCTTCGTTCTTCGTGGACGGAGGCGGGAGCCGAAGAACGAGGAACAAAGAACGAAGAACAAATGAAATTTTCCCGTGACTGGCTCAACGACTACGTCGATCTCAGCGGCCTCTCCGATGAGAAGCTCGGCGAAGTCCTGACGAACATCGGACACGCGATCGAGGCCGTCGAGAAGCATGCCGACGATACGATTTTCGATCTC
>QHVY01000301.1 GCA_003223695.1 Acidobacteriota bacterium | reverse complement strand
GAAGCGTCATCCTGACCGTGCGCGACAACGGGCCGGGCGTGCAGGCGGAAGCGGTGGGGGTGGGGCTGACGAATACGCGAGCGCGCCTCGAGCAGCTCTACGGCGAGAATGCTTCGCTGACGCTGATGTCTGCGCCTGGCGGCGGCGCAATCGCAACGATCGTGATTCCCATCCATGCCTGAAAAGCTGCGCGTGGTGATCGCCGACGATGAGCCGCTGGCGCGACAGCGGATCGAAGACCTCCTCAGAAAAGACGACGATGTTGAAATCGCCGGCAGCGCCTCAACAGGCAACGAGGCTGTCGAGATCATTCGTCAAACGAATCCTGATCTCGTTTTTCTGGACGTGCAGATGCCGGAGAAAAACGGCTTCGAGGTGTTCGAGGCAATCGGCGACGAGATGCCCGCCACGATCTTCGTCACGGCATTCAATCAATTCGCGCTGAAGGCCTTCGACGTCGCAGCGCTCGACTATCTCGTCAAGCCGTTCGACGACGAACGATTCGCGCAGGCGTTGCATCGCGCGCGAAAGGCGATCGACCTGCGGGAAGTAGACAAGATGACGCGACGGCTTCTGCAGTTTCTGCATGAGGAGCCAAAGCGGAAGTTCCTCGACCGCATCGCCGTCGAATCGCGCGGTCAGGTGCGCGTGGTGCCGGTCGCCAAAATCGACTACATCACCGCCAGCGGTCCGTATGCTGAGCTCCACGTCGGCGACAAGACCTACGCGGTGCGAGAGCGCATGCAGACGCTGGAGGAGCAGCTCGATCCCGAGGTGTTTTTTAGGGTGCATCGATCAGCGATTGTGCGGCTCGATCGCGTCGACGCGCTGCTCCACCGGCCCGGCGGCGATTATGCGCTGCGGCTGAAAGACGGGACGGAGCTCGACGTCAGTCGCGCCCGTCGCGACGAGCTCCAGCAACGCCTCGGAATCAAATAAGCGCAACGACTCGTTGACATCCGCCGTGGTCACCGCTCTCCTTCGAGGCTTGCGCAAACGCTGTCCGCGATGCGGGGAAGGTCCGCTATTCGTGCGTGGTCTTCGCGTTCACGAGCGCTGTTCCGCGTGTGGCCTGCTGTATCAGCGCAATTACGGAGACACCTGGATCTTTACGATCATGACTGACCGTATTCCGACTCTCTTCGGCATCGCCGCTCTCTATTTCGGACTTGTTTCCATCAGCTGGAGCGGAACGATCGCATTGTTTGTCGCCGTGGCTGTTCCGATGCTCGCGACGATTCGCGAACGGCAGGGACTCGCCTTAGCGCTCGCTTACCTCTCGCGGCTCTATTTTCGCGATCCGTCGGACGAAATCTTCACCGAAGCAGCACGATAACCAGCGCGGCGATTGCGAAGATCAGGGCTGCGCTGGCGATGAAAACAGCGACGTTCGGCGCAACAAATTTGGGCTTCTGATCGAACAGCGACTGCCTCATGACATCCTTCGCTGCGAGCACTTCCGCGACGGCGCGCTCGAGGTGGCTCTGGTGAATTCGCTTTTCCCGATCGGGGAGAGGTTCTGCAGCGGCGGCCGTGGCAGCCTTCAGCACCGCGTTCTTGATATCACCTCCGCTGATTTCGAATCGCTCTGCGAGCGCGCGAAAATCGACGTCGCGCGCCAACGGAGTCCGCGACGGATGAATCTGTACTTTCCAGATTTTTTCGCGCTCGTCGATGCCCGGCATTTCGAATCGCACGTGCGTCCGGATTCGACGCTCGAACGCCGGATCAAAATTTGATGCGAGATTCGTGGCGAAGATCACCACACCGTTGAAGGCCTCCAGCTCGCGCAGAAGCACGTTGACGACGGTGTTCGATTCGCGGTCGTACGAGACGACAGGTCCGGCCGAGCGGCGGGTGGCAATCGCATCGGCTTCATCGAAGAAGAGGACCGCTCTCTGCTCGGTCGCCGAGCGAAATGCGGCAACGATATTCTTCGGCGTCTCGCCCATCCACATCGACTCCACTTCGGCGTAATTTACGACCAGAAGCTTCATCCCCAGCTCATGCGCAATCGCCTCGGCGCAAATCGTTTTGCCGGTGCCCGGAAGGCCGGCGAAGTTGAAAGCGAGTCCCAGTCCGGTGGTGTGCCGCTCGCCAAGGCCCCAGCGCGTGAAGATGAGCGCGTGATTGCGAACCTGCGCAAGCGCCTCGTCAAGCGTGCGCCGGGTGGTGGGCGGGAGGATCACATCGGCGAAGGTCCTCTGCGGGACGACGGTCTCGACGCCGCGTCCGCCTGCGCGGCCGGTCAGAAAAGTGAGCAGCGGAGAGGCCATGAGGAGTCGATTGTCGTCGATTTCAGGCCGGAATCCACTTGTGGGCCCATTCGGCCATCGCGTCGATCGCCGAAGCGAGGGCGCGCCCCTTCTTTGTGAGCGCGTATTCGACCTTAACGGGTGTTTCGGGGACGACGGTCCGCTCGACGATGCCTTCGCGCTCGAGCTCCTGCAGGCGCTCGCTCAGCATTCGATCAGTAATGTCGGGAATCGCCTCGCTCAGCGAAGTGAAGCGCGACGGGCCTTTCAGGAGCAGAAAGACGATCGCTCCTGTCCACCGGCGCCCGATGAGCTCGATCGCCTGATGGAAACGGGAGCAGAGCTGCGGCTCGTGAACGGGATTGTGTCGCATCGGTAACGAGAATACCGCCAAGACCTTTGGAATTCCTAGTAGCTTTCTATTGTATAGTCGCTTGCAGAAAGGAAGTTACATATGACACTTCATGAAGGTTTACTCCTTGCTCGCCTCGTTTTCGGGCTCGTCATGGCTGCCCACGGTGCGCAGAAACTGTTCGGCTGGTTTGGCGGATACGGCATCGCTGGAACCGGCGGCTTCTTCGAGTCGATCGGATTCCGTCCCGGCCGTCTCTTTGCGGCGGCTGCTGGATCCGGCGAATTCGCCGGCGGCCTTCTGGTCGCCCTCGGTTTCCTCGGGCCGATCGGTCCCGCGCTCATGCTCTCCGTGATGATCGTTGCCGCCGTCAGTGTGCATTGGGGACATCTTTTCGCGACGAACAACGGCATCGAGGTGCCTCTGCTCTACGGTACGGCCGCCACCGCACTCGCGTTGATTGGCCCTGGCGCGTATTCACTCGACGCACTTCTCGGCATCGGCTCCATCTGGACTCCGGTCGCGAAATGGGCGGTGCTCGCCGTCGCAATCGCCGCCGCCCTCGTCAACCTTGGCCTTCGACGCGCGCCGCAGGTGTCAACTGTGCATTGATCGACCTCCAGCAGGAGGTTCGTATGCGCAGAGCACTTGTCCTCATTTCTTTGTATGCCACGATCGCGTTCGCCGCTGCGAAGGTCAACGTCTCGATTCGTGAGTGGGAGCTCCCCACCGCGAAATCCCGCCCGCACGATCCCGCGGTTGGCGCGGACGGCGCGCTGTGGTACACGGCGCAAGAGG
>QHVY01000300.1:5505-10251 GCA_003223695.1 Acidobacteriota bacterium | reverse complement strand
AAAAATTCGGCGCGTGCTCACCGGCGCGTCGGTGACGCCCGCCCTCACTCCCGGCCCGATGAGCAGCAGCGGAACGTGCTCCGTGGCCTGATAAAGCAGATTTCCGTGCTGCGCCTCGCCGTGCTCGCCGAGTCCTTCGCCGTGATCGCCAACCATGATGATGGCGCCGTGAAATGCCGCGATCAGCCGCGCCATCTGCTGATCCATGAATGACACTTCGCCGAGGTAGCCGTGAAAGGGTGGGGGAGGCGTGTATGGATAGTGCGGATCGTAGTAATGAACCCACAGAAACAGTGGCTGTGGTGAAGGGCGGGCGAGGTACTGAAGCACGCGATCGGTCGTCTCCTTCGCGTTGCGCTCCGCCCGTCCGCTGCCGAAGTCTTCATCCCAAACGTCGAATCCGCGTCCGAGGCCGAATCGGCGGGCGAGGGAAAAGGCGGAGATGAATGCCGCAGTGCGGAATCCCGCGCTCTTCATCTGCTCCGCGAGGAGCGGGATTTTTTCCGAAAGATAGCGGCCGTTCTCGTGAACACCATGGCCGGCCGGATACAGGCCGCTCATCATCGAGCAGTGCGCGGCGAGCGTCTGCGGCACGGGCGTGTACGCCTGCGTGAACAACAATCCGCGGCTGGCGATGGCGCTGAAATTCGGAGCGATCTCCGGACGCATCGCATCCGCGCGCGTTGTGTCGAGTGTGATGAGAAGGATCGACGGACGAACATTCTCCGCCGGGTGCGACTTCGTGCATGCGGCGAGAATGGCGAGCGCGGCTATCAGTTTCCTCATACGGCAGCGTCGGCTTGAACGTCTCAATTCTAAGGAGATCCAATGAACAAAATACTTTCTGCGAGAGTTCTCGCGCTCGTTGCGCTATTTCTCGCCGGCGCCGGCAGTCTGTACGCCGACGTCTACGGCTCGATCAGCGGCAGTGTGCGCGACACCAGTGGCAGCCCTTTGCCGGGCGTCACTGTCACCGCGACGGCGTCGGTCCTTCCAAAAGGGCGCGACACTGTCACGGATTCGGCCGGCAACTATTCTTTTCTGAAGCTGCCGCCGGATACATACACCGTTTCAGCGACGCTTGCTGGAATGGGCACCACGCGCGTGACCGTGCCGGTGGAGGTCGACAAAACCAAAACGGTCAATCTGAAATTGACTCCGGCCGTTTCCGAATCGATCACCGTCAGCGCGGCACCGCCAACAGTCGATATGAAGTCGACTGAGGTCAACTTCAATTACGACGCGAAAGCCATCGACCGGCTGCCAGTCGGGCGCACGTACCAGGGCTTATTCGAGCTCGCGCCCGGCGTGGCCTCAGGGACCGGCTTCGCGCCGGTTGCCGGCGGCGGACGTCAGGAGAATCTGTTCCTGCTCGACGGCGCCAGCTTGACCAACCCGTCCTTCGGTTATCTCGGGATCGGCAACACAGATACGAACGAACTCGACATCGCTGATCTCAATGTCAAGCGCGCCGCGTTCAGCGCCGAACTGGGACGGGCAACCGGTGAGGTCATCAACGCCGTCACCAAATCGGGGACGAATCAGCTCGAGGGTTCCGTTCGCCAGGAGTCGCATCCGAGTGGCTGGGCAGCCACCGCAAAGGACCCGAATTTTGCCGCGCACACGAGCGATTCGCGGACCGCGGCGAACATCGGTGGTCCAATCTGGCGCGATCACATTTTCGGTTACGCGTCGGGCCGTTACGAGACGATCAACACGACGAATCGAACGAATTTCTTCGGGCCTGTTCCTAACGAAAAACAAACCATTAAAGAGACCTTCGGAAAAATCACCGCAGCCCCAACCCAATCGCAATTTCTCGCGCTGGGCTATCGTCACATTCCGCTCGTCGATCCGCATACCGGCGTTGGAACTTACGACCTTCCGGAGACGGCTTTCGATTTCAAGAAGTCGAGGCAAAGGTGTTGCGATCGAGTGAAGCGAACCACTTCCTTGCGCGCACCGATCTCGGATTCAAGCCGGCGTTCAACATCAACGACCTTCGGCACATGGGCGCGGTCTCGATCCCTGATCCGGGCGGCAGCGGACGCCTCGTCAATGGCGGTGGCTATTACGTTCGCCTGAGCACTCAGGACTACAAGAACAACAGTAATCAGGTTGCGGTCTCGCAGTATTTCGATTTCGGCGGCATGAACCACCAGCTCAAGGCTGGCGTCGGATACGAATACGGCGAGGAACATCTCAGCCGTCAGTCGAACGGATGGGGCACCGTTACAGTGCTGAGCAATCAGATTCGCGCCGACTACTATCCCGACCAGCCGCCTCTTCTCGGATTCGGGAAAACGTACAGCGCCTACGTGCAGGATTCCATCACCGTCACGCCGCGTCTCAACGTGAACGTTGGCGTGCTGGCGAACCACGATGAGTACGGACAAAAGTGGCAGGGACAGACTCTCACGTTCCTCAAGTTCGGCTTCGGCGAGGAGATCCAGCCGCGCATCGGCGTCAATTACAACCTGCGTGCGAACAGTGGCGACAAGATCTACGTGAATTACGGCCGCTACTCGAACATGGAGCAGAAGAGCACATCGCGAGGACTGGCACCGCACACGATCATCCTGTCGAGAGCAATTTTTGACCCCGTGACCGGTGCGCTCATTTCGGATACGCCACGCAGTGGCGCAAGCTTCAACGCAGTCATCCTGCCGGGCACGAAACCGACCTACACGGACGAGTATCTGCTCGGTTATGCGACACCGTTTGCATCAAATTGGTCGCTCGACTCGTTCGGCATGTTCCGCGACACGAAGCGATTCATTGAGGACTTTCCGCTTCCGTTCCCAGACGGCGACTTCTTCGCCGGCGACATTCCGGCGAAGCGCCGCTACTACGGAATCACTGCCGATTTGAATCGCCGCCTGGCGAACCGCTGGACGGCCGACATCAATTACACCTGGCAGCGTCTCTATGGCAACTATGACTTCGACGTTCCCGGCGGCGGCGGCACGTACAACACGGCGTCGGCAATCGATGACGGTCCGGGAATCATGGTCACCGATCCGTTCCGCTACGGTCCGCTACTGCAAAACCGCACGCACGTGTTCAAGGCGTTCGGCGCCTATGAAGTCATCCCGAATCTGAACGTGGGCGCATACTACCGCTTCCAGTCCGGCGCGCCATGGAACGCCCTCGGTCGCGATGTGCCGTACCAAGGCTTCCGGCGCTATCTCAATCCAGTCGGCACCTTCCACACGCCGGCGTGGCAGAACATCGATCTGCTTGCGTCATATGGACTCGGCCTCGGACGCGGAATGCGCGTGTCCGTCGAAGGTCGAGTTCTCAACGTATTGAACAAGCAGACGGTGCTCACAGTCGATCGGAAACAGTACTTCGATCCGGCCGTCGAGACATCGACGCCTCCGTACTACATCGCTCCGCAGGGTACGTCACAGCCGAACCCGGCGTTCGGCACGCCGACTTCTTATGCGGATCCGAGGCGATATATTGCGTCGGTGAGGTTTGATTTCTAGTCGTTGAAGAGGCCGCGCTCGCGGTGAAAGCGAGCGTGCTCTACGCGCTCCACGATCATCCGTTGTTGCAACCGCGCGGCGACATGGACACCAGCGTGTATGTTGCCTTGGCACAACATGGAACCGATCAGCCGTTTTTCGTTTCGCCGCTGTATCTCTACTTCCTGCGAATCTTCGGCGTCGATCTCTTCGCTGCACGCGTAGCGCAGATCATCCTGGGCGCCGTGGCAGTCGTTTTGACCTTCGATTCGGCGCGGATTTGGTTCGGCGATCGCGCGGCAATCATTTCCGCTGTGCTCGCGATGCTCACCGGTGTGATTTCGTTCTATGAGATCACCATTCTGCAAGCCGCGCTCGATCCATTTCTGATCGCGGCGACGTTGTGGCTTCTTACACGCGCGCTGACACTGAAAATGGGGGACAGGCAATCCTGCCTGTCCGGACAGACAAGATTGTCTGTCCTCCACTTCGCCGCGACCGGACTCGCCGCAGGACTTTTTGTCCTCAACAGGCCGAATGCGCTCTTATGGATTCCGGTGCTTGCGCTGTCGATTTTGTGGCTGCGCGGCTGGCGCTCAGCGATCGTGCTATCAGTGGCCTTCATCGTGCCGATCGTTCCGGTAACGATTCGCAATTACGTCGTATCGCATCAGCTCCTGATGATCGCCTCGCACGGCGGTCTGAACTTCTACATCGGCAACAATCCCGAGGCGGACGGCACGTATCATCACGTTCCCGGAATCCGGCCGACGATCGCCGGCCAGGAAGAAGACGCCCCGCGCGTTGAGGCGAAGGAGGGCTCGTTCTACCGGCGCGCTTTTGAGTGGATTCGAGAAAATCCGATCACTGCTGTCCGCCTATTTCTGCGCAAAATTGCATACACGTTCAATCAAACGGATCTGGCACTCAATTACAGCTACTCATTTTTCACAAAGGATGTTTCGTCACCGCTGAAGTTCCTCATCGTCGGACCGTGGCTTCTCTTTCCGCTCGGCCTTGTGGGAACCGCGATCAATCTGCGCAAACGCGATTTCGCGGTTTGGGCGCTTTTCATCCCGATGTATGCGCTCTCCGTCGCGCTGTTCTTCGTCTCTTCACGTTATCGGCTGCCACTGCTCGTCCCGATGTGCATCGCCAGCGGGGCGATGTTTGTGAAGCCGCGCATCTCACGTTGGATCGCGGGGGCCGCGGTGGCGATTCTCGTCTGCTGGAATTTTGGTCTCGACGACGGACGCACGCACGAGCGAACGAACCT
>QHVY01000300.1:0-5326 GCA_003223695.1 Acidobacteriota bacterium | reverse complement strand
TGCTCGAGGCGCAGCGCGGCGATACGATGTCCGCGCAAGAACACGCGCGCGCAGCGTTGCGCCTCCGGCCCGATTATCCGCAGGCTCTCGGGTTGTTGCGCGCGCTCGGGGCACATTGATGCTGAATTACATCTGGTTCGGACTAATGGCCATCGCTCTCATTGTGGCGATCTTCACCGGAAATGCCGCGGCGGTGACCAAAGGAGCCGTCGACTCGGCCAAAACGGCCGTGGACATTTCCCTCGGCCTCGTGGGCATCATGACGCTCTGGCTCGGCATCATGCGCGTCGCCGAGAAATCGGGCCTCATCTCGCTGCTCGGCCGCGCCCTTCGCCCGATCAGCCGGCTCCTTTTCCCGGACATTCCGCCGGATCATCCAGCGATCGGCGCGGTGATCATGAACATCGCCGCGAACATGCTCGGCCTCTCGAATGCCGCGACCCCGCTGGGAATCAAAGCGATGGAAGAGCTGCAGGAGCTCAACCCGAACAAAGAAACGGACTCGAACGCGATGGTGACGTTCATGACCCTGAACACTGCCGGGATCCAGATCATCCCGGCGACGATCATCGCCGTCCTCGCGGCGTCTGGATCAAAAAATCCGACGGCGATCATCTCCACCACACTCATCGCCACGATTTGCGGCGCTATAGCAGCCGTTACTACAGCTAGAATTTTACAAAGATTCTTTCCAGTGGAGGACGTGGGGCCGGCTCTTAGCCGGCCCGCTCCGGCTGAGAGCCGGAGCCACGTTGACGAGGAAGCCGAATGATCCGCGCCACGCTCGACGCCATTTCGCTGTGGGCGATTCCCGTCCTGCTCGTGGGCATTCCGCTCATCGGCATGATGCGGCGGATCAAGGTGTACGACGTCTTCATTGAAGGCGCCAAGGAGGGATTTCAGGTCGCCGTGCGCATCATCCCGTTTCTCGTCGGCATCCTCGTGGCCATCGGAATGTTTCGCGCCTCGGGGGCGATGGACATGCTCACGAACGCCCTCCGGCCGATGCTGAGCGCAACGCGGTTTCCGCCGGAGATTTTTCCGCTGGTAATCCTCCGAACGTTATCGGGAAGTGGCTCGCTCGCATTGACCACCGACATCGTCAAGCAGTTCGGTCCAGACTCGTTCATCGGCCGCACCGCAGCGACGATCTATGGCGGCTCTGAAACCACGTTTTATGTGCTCGCGGTGTACTTCGGAGCCGTGGGAGTGAAGCGCACTCGCCACGCGATTCCGTCCGCGCTCGTCGGCGATCTCGTCGCCGCGATCGTCGCCGTCACCGTCTGCACGTGGATGTTCGCATGAAGCGATCGCTCACATTCGCGGCGATTCTGGCGTTGACAGTGCTCGCGTCGGCGCAGACGCGACGTCGTCCTTCTGCTCCACCGCCTGAGCCGGCTGCTGCAAGGTGGCTGGCGACGCGTGCCTATCCGCTCGACGATCTTTCGCCGCTGCAGCAGATGATCGGGAACGCTTCGGTCGTGGCGCTGGCAGACGGCACGCACGGCACACACGAATACTTCACCACAAAGCTGGGCATCATTCAGTTCCTCGTCACGCAGATGGACTTCGATACGCTGGCGATCGAAGGCTCGTTCTCGCAAATGGAGCGTGTCAATGGATACGTGCAGGGTGACGCATCCGACCTCCGCTCGATCATTTTTCCGCACCAGGACGAGATCGATTATCACTTCTGGGCGGTCGAGGAATTCGTGGCCATCGTCGATTGGATGCGGATGTACAACCTGGCTCGCGGCGACAGGCCGGCGATCTCCGTCGTCGGCATTGATGTTTGGGATGGAGCGCCAGCGGCTGCAATGGTGCCCGACCTGGTGGCGAAACAACGATTCGACGACGCCGCTCACGCCACGACGGTGGCGGAGCAGGCGCTCACTGCGACAGATCCCGCCGCGCGAAATCGAGGCATGGCGCTCAACACGCAGTGGGCGACGGAGCATCGCAGCCTAACAGGCAAAGTAATCCTCTGGGGGCACGGCGAACATTTTGGAAAAACGATCGGTGTGGAAAAGGTTAAGAATGCCGGCATGTGGCTGGCGGACATTTTCGGCGCCGGCTACTACACGATCGGAAACGCGATGTGGGACGGCGTGTATCTAGGGCTGAACGGTTCGGTGACTCAGCCGCAGGAGATGACGATTGCCGTGACTGCGGTCGATACTGACGGATACGAGAATTTCTTTCACGCCTCCGGGGATGCTGCATTTCTGTTGTCGCTGCACGGTCCGCTGCACTCGTTCCTGCTTCTGCCACGGCCGCTGCGAGACGCCGGCTTCTCCATCCACAACAATTGGGACTTTCGCATCGACCTGACGAAGAGATTCGATGCGATGGTCTATGTCGAGCTCACCACGCCGACGCATCCATTGCCACCGCCGAACTAACTCGTTAGTTCTGTCATACTTCGGCCGAGAGCAAGTCGCGAGACCATGCAATGTCCTCGATGCGGTGCGGAAAATCCGAACGATGCCGCAAGCTGCACTGCGTGCCGCAAGGATCTCTCTGATCTCAACCTGACCGCGGCGCGGGCGACGGGCGGTTCGCCCGCGGAATTCGAGCTGGTGCGGCCGACGATCGTCGGCGGCCCTTCAGGCGAGCGCTCCGCGCCATCACTTCGCGGCAGCATCAAGGAAGGGGCGGACCTCGGCGAGCGCTACCACATCGTGCAGCGGCTCGGCGAGGGCGGTATGGGGGAGGTTTATCTCGCGCGCGATCGCGAGCTCGACCGCGACGTCGCCTTGAAAGTGATCCGCCTCGATCTCGCCAGCCATCCGGCGATCCTCGATCGATTCAAGCGCGAGATCCAGCTCTCCAGCAACGTCACTCACAAAAACGTCCTGCGCGTTTACGACCTCGGCGAAGCCGGCGGCGTCAAGTTCCTGACGATGGAGTATGTCGATGGTCAGGACCTCTCGGCCCTGCTGCGACGCGAAGGACGCCTGCCGCTGCCGCGCGTCATCGACATCTTCCGGCAGATCTGCGAGGGGCTGCAGGCGGCGCATGATCAGGGCGTCATCCATCGCGATCTCAAGCCGCAGAACATTCTCATCGACGGGCGGGGGAAGGTCTTGATCGCCGATTTCGGTCTGGCCAAGTCCGTCCAATACGCCACGCTGACCGAAGCGGGGAAGGTGATCGGCACGCCGCATTACATGTCGCCGGAGCAGGTGAAGGGGATTGCACTCGATCGCCGATCGGACATCTACTCGCTGGGCATCATGCTCTACGAAATGCTCACCGGATCGCTTCCGTTCACGGGCAGCTCGGCGTACGAAGTGATGATTCAGCGCACAACCCGAACGCCGCGTCCGGCGAGTGATCACAATCCAAAGATTCCGCAGTATCTCTTGAAGATTCTCGACAAATGTCTGCAGCCGGCGCCGGAGCTTCGCTATTCGTCGACCGCGGAGATCGTCCACGATCTCGACTCGCAGACGGTTCACAGCTCGCTGCAGTATCGGGTTCGGCGCCGAGCACGGCTGGCGACTGCAGCTGCAGTCATGATCGGCGTGCTGCTGATCGGCGGCGGGATTCTCGCCTGGCAGTCGCTGCGCGCTTCGCGGCAGCGGGCAACGGAAGCGGCTCACAAACCGGTGACCGTCCTCATCGCCGACCTGGACAACCGCACAGGCGATGCGGTATTCGACGGCACGTTAGAACCGATTCTGACGCTCGCGCTCGAAGGCGCGCCGTCAGATTCAGCCGAATGCGTCGAATCTCAACGAGCGGCTCGCGCGTCTCGTGGCCGTTCGCGAGGGCGTGAACATCGTTGTTTCCGGTACCATCGATCGCATCGCTTCGTATCACCTGACGTTGCGCGCGCTCGACGGTGTTACCGGGAATGCGCTCGATAAGAGCGAAGTCACAGCGGAGACCAAGCAGGAGGTGCTATCCGCGGTCGGCCGTGCCGCCGCCGATTTACGAAAAGCTCTCGGCGATACGACGCCGATGTCGACGCAACTCGCCGCAGCAGAGACCTACACAGCGGGATCGCTCGAGGCGGCACACGAGTATGCGTTAGGGCAGGATCTCTTCTTCCGCGGAAAGTTTGATGACGCCGCTCGTCATTATGAGCAAGCGATCAAGATCGACCCGAATCTCGGCCGCGCGTATGCGGGTCTTGCCGCGTCCTACAACAACATGGGACGACTGAGCGACGCTGAAGCCGAATACAAAAGAGCCCTGTCACACATCGACCGCATGAGCGACCGGGAGAAATTTCGCACCCGCGCGACCTACTACCTTGTCACGCACAATAACGCCCGTGCAATCGAGGAACTGACCCAGCTCGTGAAGCAATATCCTGCGGATATGTCCGCTCTCATCAATCTGCCGATCGCCTATTTCTACAATCGTGACATGTCGCGCGCCGTCGAAGAGGCACAGCGGGCCATCACGGCATACCCGAAGAACTACGTTGCCCGAAATAACGCCGCGCTTTACGCGATGTACGCTGGGGACTTTACAAACGCCCTCCGGCAAGCACAGACCGTTCTGTCGATGAATCCGGCGTATCTGAAGGCTTACGTGGCGATTGCCCTCTCGCAGCTCGGAGAAAACGATGTGGCATCGGCGACTGAAACGTACAAGCGGCTGGCAACACAAAGCGCTGCCGGTCAATCGATGGCTGCCGCTGGTCTTGCAGATGTTGCGCTTTACGAAGGACGCTCTGCCGATGCGGCTGCAATACTGAAGCAGGGGGTCGATCGCGATCGCGCCGAGAAGCGAACCGATGCTGCAAACCGAAAGCTGGCCACTCTCGCGTGGGCCGCCGGCGATGTCTCCGCAGCCGAGGAGGTCATGGCAACCAACACGCGTGACGAACACGCGCTGTACACTGCCGCGCACGCTCTGATCGAGGCAGGACGAGAAAAGCGAGCGCTGGCGATCGCCTCGCGTCTCGATGCGCAACTCGAGCCTGAACTGCAGCACTATGGCAAGTTGATCGAAGGGGAGGCGTTCCTCAAACGCGGTCAGGCCCGTGAGGCGGTGGCGAAATTCGAGGAAGCGAGACATCTTGCCGACTCGTGGCCGGCACGCTTCGATCGCGGTCTTGGCAATCTAGCATTAGGAGCTTTCGCCGAGGCAGATGCCGATTTCGAAACGTGTGTGAAACGGCGCGGTGAGGCGACAGCGGTCTTCCTCGATGATGTACCCTCCTTTCATTTTTTTCCGCCCGTTTACTACTACCTCGGCCGCGCGCAGGAAGGACTCGGCAGTGCCAGCGCCGTCAACTCCTACAAACAGTTCGTGGCCATCAAAACAAAAGGCGACGGGGACCCGCTAGTCGCGGATGCCCGTCGCCGGA
>QHVY01000089.1 GCA_003223695.1 Acidobacteriota bacterium | reverse complement strand
CCGTCGGAGCGCGGCATCGTGCCGTTCGCCCACAAATATGGACCCCACGCGAGCCAGGGCACATCGCCCTTCAAGTAATCGACGGGCCCGATGCGTGTGTCCCACAAAAATCCGGTGCGCATCAATGTGATTTGCCCGAGGATGTTCCAGCGGACGGAGAGGGCCGATTCGTAGGCGTAGGGCTCCGGATTCCATTCTGTCGTCGCGTAGCCGCCGTAGACGCGGCTCGATAGATATGCGATCTGCAGATTTGGATAACGGGACTTCAGCGCGCGCATCGCCGCGGCGATCGCTCCTTTCAAGCGATAGGCGTCGGAGTCCGCCGGTGGCAGGGGATGGTACGGAAAATTCGTGACCATCTGCACCCACGCGACTTGCACCTGTTTTTCGCTGACATGCGCCGGCGTGAGCAGCGTGTCGCGGATGCGATTGAGGTTCACATCGCTTTGGGGCGGCGTCCACACCGCGCTGTCGTATCCCTCATGCGCGGCGTTGATCATCACGACGGCATCATGATCGACGCGCGGATCTGCTCGCGCCAGATCAAAGAACGCATTGCTGATGCGTTCCGTCTCGCCGAAGCCCGCGGTGAGAAATACAATTTTTCCCGAGGGCGACGGGTGGCCGTTCGAGTCGCGTGGGACGATCAGCGCGGCGCGACTGAGCCCCGCCGCCAGATGATCGGCCGGGATCGTATTGCTTCCATCCTCATACAGCCCGCCGAAGTAGCCGTAGGCGTAAGGCGAGGGCCCAAGATCGTTGAATGGAATGAGGATGGAGACAGCGAGGATCGCGAGGAGCACGTTACCATTCACATCGAGTGCCGTTCCTGCGGAGCATCACCTCTCGCGATCCTCTTCCGCGCGCCGTCGCGCTCTCGATCCTCGTGCTTTACATCATCGTTGTCAGCGCGGTGGCGACGCATCACGAGCCGTGGCGCGACGAAGCCGACCCGTGGCTCACCGCGCGCGACGCGAGCGCGAGCGAGCTGTGGCAGTTTTTTCATCACGGCGGCACGCCCGGACTGTGGTACTTCCTGCTGATGCCGTTGGCCCGCGCCGGGGCGCCGTACGGCAGCGAGCATGTGCTGCACGTGTTGATCGCCAGCGCTTCGGCGGCGGTCATCCTCTTCGCTTCGCCATTTCCGCGCATCACGCGAGTGCTGCTGCCGTTCTCGTACTACTTCGGATATGAGTACGCGGTCGTGGCGCGCTCGTATGCTCTCAGCGTTCTACTTTTGTTCATCATCGCCACGCTGCATCCGCGCCGCCTGGAGCGGCCGATCCCGTACGCGATCGCCGTGGCGCTGCTGGCGAATACGAACGTGCACGCTCTCGTCGTGGCAGCAATGATCGGATTGGCATATCTGCTGGAAACGTGGGGCCGCCTCTCAGGCGGCCCGGAGCCGGCTGAGAGCCGGCTCTACGTTGCGCGGACGCGATGGTTCACGGCGCGATCAGCGTCTTTCATCCCGACGCGCCCGCGCAGGCGATCCGCGGTGCATTTTTTCCGATGATCATCATGCCGCACTGGATCGCCGTGGTTTTCGGTGTTGCGATCATCGTCGCCTCACTGTTCGCAGTTCGCAGTTCACGGTTCGCGCTCCTTGTGCTGCTCGGATCATATGCATTTTTCGTATATATTTTTATCTTCAAATGGATCGGTGGCCTGCGGCACTTCGGCTTCGTGCTACTCGTTCTTCTGTTCGCGCTGTGGATTGTGGAGGACAGCCGCCCACGGCTGTCCGGACAGCGGAGGGCCGCTGTCCTCCACTGGTCGCTTCTCACCTTCGCGATTGTGATTTCTGTCTTTTCCTCAGCGTTCACCTGGTCGCTCGACTGGCGCTTTGCATTTTCTGGAGCGAAAGAGATGGGCGAGTTCATTCACGCGCGCGGCATGCAGTCCTACAAGATCGCCGCGCACAGCGAGACAACGACGTCGGCGCTCGGTCCGTACTTCGATCATCCGTTCTGGTATGCCGGAATCGAGAAATATGGAACGTTCAGCAAATGGGATGGAACGTTTGAACGCGGGCTTGAAGTCTCGTATCCCGAGGCGGCACAACGCGCGCGAGGACGTTTTCCTCTACTGTTGTTGAACGTCGAGATGCCGAACCCCGAGCGCAACGGCTGGCATTTGCTCTATCACAATCGGCGTCCGCAATTCGCGAACTTCGACGAATCATTCTGGCTATACGGAGCGCTGCGATGAAGCTCTTGGTGCTGAACGAACACGACGTACACGAGTTGCTCACCATGCGCGAGTGCATTCGCGTGATGGAAGAGGCGCTCGCAGATCTCGCGCGCGGCAAAGTGACGAATCCGCTGCGCAGCATGCTTCGCGCCGACGGTGCCGCCGGAATCCTCGGATTGATGCCGGCGTATCGCGGCGATTTCGGACTCAAGGAGATCTGCGTTTATCCCGCAAATCCCTCACGCGGTCTCGACACGCACCTCGGTCTCGTCATTCTGCACGACGGTGAAACGGGAGCGCCGAAGGCAATCATGAACGCGTCGGCGATCACGGCGATCCGCACCGCGGCCGTCTCGGCCGTTGCTACAAAGCTCCTCGCCCGCGACGACGCGCACACTCTCGCGATCCTCGGTGCCGGTGTTCAGGCGAAGAGTCATCTCGAAGCCATCCCGCTCGTGCGCGACATCAACGAAGTGAGGATTTTCAGCAGGACTGCGGAAAAGGCGCGGCGTGTAGCGGCGGGCTTCAGCCCGCCGATCGGCGGCCTAAAGGCCGCCGCTACACACTTCGTCGGATCTGCCGAAGAAGCCGTCCGCGGCGCGGACATCATCGTCACTGCGACAAGCTCAAAAGAGCCCGTCGTAAAACGTGAGTGGCTCGCGCCCGGTACGCACATCAATGCTGTTGGCTCGAGTGTGAAAACGTCGCGCGAGCTCGATGCTGAGACGGTTGCAGGAGCGGCGTTTTTCGTCGATCGCCGCGAGTCGACGGTCAACGAGTCGGGCGACTATCTGATGTCCGGAGTCGGACCCGATCACATTCGCGCGGAGATTGGCGAGATCCTGATTGGTCAGGCGAAGGGCCGCAGGTCTAAAGATGACATCACGATTTTCAAATCGCTTGGACTCAATTTCTCTTCAGTGAGGCGCAGCGGCGCGGGCGGGGAGCGTGGGTCGATTTCTGAGAATGGCGATGCGGCCGAAGATGGCCATGTTAACGAAGCCTCGCGCGAGCAGATTTTCGTAAACGCTTCGCATCCACGGCTGGCCGCGGTCAACGAGCACCACCGTTGTCGATGGATCCGGCGGAGTCGAATACATTCCGCTGCCGTCCCATTTCGCACCGAAGACTGCCGCAACGGGCTTGTTGATCACGTCTTCTTTCCGGTTCGCTAGGAATTCGATGATCGGTTCGGCGCCATATTGCCGCACGCGGCCGTCGGGCGGCGTGATCCTGGCGACAAACTGCGCGGTGGGTTCGAATGTCGCCAGGAGTGGTGACGGCGAACGCCAGCGAGTCCGATATCCGACCAGCACGAAGGCGAGTACGGCAATCGCCGGAATGGCGATACGCATTCGAGGCATCGCAATGGCGAGAATCAGTACAAGAAACGGCCATAAGTTAATCGTGTAGTGCGGATAGTTCCGAACGACGCGCGGCAGAAACTCCAGAATGGCGCACGCGAGCGCGAGCCAGACCACGATCCGAGATCGAGCGAGGACAACGGCCATTGCGACGATCAGGAAAAGAATCAGCGTCTCAGGGCTGCGCATCAATTCGGTCGACAACCGCGGCGTGATCGCAGGCTGCCGCGAATAAGTGATCAGATCGCTGAGGCAAGCCTTTGCCATCGCGGGCACATCGCGGATCCAGGCAACGACGGCGGCGACCGGCACAGCAGCGGCTGCGATCATCCGCGCAAAATCGCGCCGAGTGCTGTAGGCGAGAATCGGCACGAACACGAGAATGCCGTTCTGTTTGCTAAGCGTCGCACAGGCCGCAAAAAACGCGGCCAGGCCGAGTCTGCCGGCAGAGGCTGAGGCGAACGCAAGCAGTCCAAAGAACGCAATGGCATGCTCGAGCGTGAGATGGTTGCCTCCATTTGCGATGGCGAATAAGGCATAGACGCCGCTCAGGATCAGCGAGGCGATCCAGTCTTTGGTGATCACATAGACGAGAACGGCCGTGGCAATGCAATTGGCCAAGATCCAGGCGATCGGTAAAAGAATGGCGATGGCCAATCTGCCGAGGGGGAGATGAACCGCAACGGCCGTCAGCCCGTCGACGAGCGGTGGGTAAATCGAAGGGTAATCAAGATAAGGGCGGAGCCCGTCGGCGGCGTAGGCGCCGCGAAGGAGATACGCCCCGCCATCGTGGTCCCAGGGGCCGTAGACGACCCACCAGCCGGCCAGCAGCAGGGCAATTCCGAGGAAGATTGAGGCAGCAATTCGGGCGGGCGACACGCCCGAGAATAGCTGAAATATCGTTGACCTGACTGGCGTTAGTCGGTGTCCGGGCTTGACAGGCCGGAAATCCGTCGTCACAATGCGCGGGTTTGCCTTCCTAGGGCAGTCACTTTTCGCTGTACGTGTGTTTGAACAAGGAAATTTTAACGAATGCCAACGATCAACCAACTCGTCAGCCAGGGCCGCGAAAAGGTCCGCTACAAGACCAAATCGCCGGCTTTGCAGTCGAGCCCGCAGAAGCGCGGCGTGTGCACGCGCGTGTACACGTCGACGCCGAAGAAGCCGAACTCCGCGCTCCGCAAAGTGGCTCGCGTTCGTCTGACGAACGGAGTTGAAGTCACGACCTATATCCCCGGTGTCGGTCACAACCTCCAGGAACACTCGATTGTTCTCATTCGTGGAGGTCGCGTGAAGGATCTGCCGGGCGTTCGGTACCACGTCATCCGCGGCACGCTCGACACCGTCGGCGTGGCCAAGCGGATGCAGGGCCGCAGCAAGTACGGCGCGAAGCGGCCGAAGAAGGGTTAACGCCAATGCCTCGCAGACGCGAAGTTCCGAAACGCGAGATCCTGCCGGATCCGGTTTACAACAGTCAGTTGGTAACGAAGTTCATCAACTCGCTGATGCTTCAGGGCAAGAAGTCGGTTGCCGAGCGCGTGTTCTACAGCGCGCTGAAGAAGGTCGAGGATCGGGCGAAGGACGATCCGGTGAAGCTCTTCAAGAAGGCCGTCGACAACGTCAAGCCCACACTCGAAGTGAAGAGCCGCCGCGTCGGCGGTTCGAACTATCAGGTTCCCGTCGAGGTTCGCCCCGCTCGCCGAACGGCGCTGGCGATTCGCTGGCTGATCACCTTCGCGAACGGCCGCGGTGAAAAGACGATGCAGGACAAGCTTGCGGGTGAGATCATGGATGCCGCAAACAACCGCGGCAACGCGATCAAGAAGAAGGAAGATACACACAAGATGGCGGAGGCCAATAAGGCTTTCGCGCATTACAGATGGTAAGTCGTAGAAGTGAAATGAAGAATTTCGAATGAAAAAATTAAGAATGAAAAGTGAGTCGTTTTCATTTTTCATTTGAAATTTGAAATTCTTAATTTCGTAGTTTGTAGTTTTCAGGTTTTCCCTTAGCTCCGTCTCGACCGGATAACACAGAAAAGCGGTGGTTCTGCGGTTCCGGACCGAGCAACGGGAAACGAAACACAGGTTAGGGATTGTGTGTGTAGCGGCGGCCTTCAGGCCGCCGTCGGCGGGCTAAAGCCCGCCGCTACACGTGTTTTGAGAAGAAAAAATGGCACGGCAAGTACCTCTGGAGAAGACGCGGAACATCGGCATCATGGCTCACATCGATGCCGGCAAGACCACTACGACCGAGCGCATCCTCTATTACACGGGGATTACGCACAAGATCGGAGAGGTACACGAGGGGACTGCCACCATGGACTGGATGGTCCAGGAGCAGGAACGCGGCATCACCATCACTTCGGCTGCCACGACTGCGTTCTGGGGTGACTACCGCGTCAATATCATCGATACGCCGGGCCACGTCGACTTCACGGTCGAGGTAGAGCGCTCGCTGCGCGTCCTCGACGGCGCTGTCGGCGTTTTCTGTGCGGTTGGCGGTGTCGAGCCTCAGTCTGAGACCGTGTGGCGCCAGGCCGATAAGTACGGTGTTCCACGACTTGCGTTCGTCAACAAGATGGATCGCGTCGGCGCGAACTTCATGGCCGTCGTGAACCAGATCAAACAAAAACTCGGCAAGAACGCTGTTCCTCTTCAGCTTCCCATCGGTGCCGAAGATCAATTCAAAGGCGTCGTCGACCTCGTCCAGATGAAGGCCCTCGTCTTCAAAGAGGAAACCCTCGGCGCCCAATACGAAGTGCTCGAAGTTCCGGCTGAGATGAAAGCCGACGCCGAGCATTACCGCGAAAAGATGGTTGAGTCGATCGCCGAGCAGCACGACGAGCTGCTCGAGAAGTACCTCGCCGGCGAGACCCTCAGCATCGAAGAGCTGAAGGGCGCGCTCCGCGAAGCGACGATCGCCCAGAAGATCACGCCGGTCCTTTGCGGATCGGCATTCAAGAACAAGGGCGTGCAGCCGCTGCTCGACGCAGTCGTCGACTATCTTCCTTCGCCCGTCGACATTCCGCCGGTCAAGGGGATCGATCCCGACGACGAATCATTCACCGAGCGAAAAGCATCGGATGACGAGCCCTTCTCGGCGCTCATTTTCAAGATCATGACCGACCCGTTTGTCGGCCAACTGGCATTTTTCCGCGTCTACTCCGGACACATCTCATCGGGGACCGCGGTCCTTAACACGACCAAGGGCAATACCGAGCGCATCGGACGCCTGCTGAAGATGCACGCGAACAAGCGCGAAGAGATCAAGGAAGTGTGGGCCGGCGACATCGGCGCCGCGGTCGGATTGCGCAGCGTCACCACCGGAGACACCATCTGCGACAAGAACGAGGCGATCGTCCTCGAGACGATGAGCTTCCCCGAGCCGGTCATCGCCGTAGCCATTGAGCCGAAGACGAAAGCCGACCAGGAAAAGATGGGCGTGGCGCTCGCGAAGCTCATGCAGGAAGACCCGACATTCAAGGTGCACACGGATGTGGAGACCAATCAGGTCATCATCCGCGGAATGGGCGAGCTCCATCTGGAGATCATCGTCGACCGCATGATGCGCGAGTTCAACGTGCAGGCGAACGTCGGCAAGCCGCAGGTCGCGTATCGCGAGGCGATTACGCGCCACGCGGACGCCCATGGACGCTTTGTCCGCCAGTCGGGCGGCAAGGGTCAGTACGGCGACGTCAAGATCCGCATCGAGCCGAACAAGGAAAAGGATTACGAGTTCGTCAACGACATCGTCGGCGGTTCAATCCCGAAAGAATTCATCAAGCCCACCGATCAAGGGATTCGCGAGGCGATGGAGAAGGGCATCCTGGCTGGATACCCGATGACGGGGATCAAGGTCACGCTGTACGACGGCTCGTATCACGATGTCGACTCGAGCGAAATGGCTTTCAAGATCGCCGGCTCGATGGCCTTCCAGGAAGCGGCCAAGAAAGCGGGCCCGATTCTCAAAGAGCCGATCATGGACGTCGAAGTCGTCACGCCGGAGGATTACGCGGGCGATGTGATGGGCGACCTTTCGCGCCGGCGTGGAAAGATTCAACACATGGACGAGCGCGGCGGAGCGAAAGTCATTCGCGCGCACGTGCCTCTCTCGGAGATGTTTGGATATGCCACGCAACTGCGATCGATGTCGCAGGGGCGCGCCAGCTACACGATGCAGTTCTCTGCGTATGAGCCGGCGCCCAAGAGTGTGGCCGATGAAGTGATTGCCAAGGTTGCAGGATAAAAAAACAAGTGCCAAGTACCCGGTGCCCAGTGTCCAGTGAGGCACGAACCGCCGCGCACGGGGCACTGGGCACAGGGCACTAGGTACGGAGGAGTTGAGATGGCAAAAGAGAAATTCGATCGCAGCAAGCCGCATGTGAACGTCGGCACGATCGGTCACGTCGACCACGGCAAGACCACGCTCACGGCGGCCATCACCAAAATCCTTGCGGCGAAAGGGACAGCAACGTTCGTGGCCTTCGATCAGATCGATAAGGCGCCCGAGGAGCGAGAGCGCGGCATTACGATCGCGACGGCGCACGTCGAATATTCGACCGCCAAGCGTCATTACGCCCACGTCGACTGCCCGGGTCACGCCGACTACGTCAAGAACATGATTACCGGCGCGGCGCAGATGGACGGCGCGATTCTCGTCGTCTCCGCCGCTGACGGTCCGATGCCGCAGACTCGAGAGCACATCCTGCTCGCCCGCCAAGTTGGCGTTCCGTACATCGTCGTCGCGCTCAACAAAGTCGATGCCGTCGACGACCCCGAGCTGCTCGATCTCGTCGACCTCGAAGTTCGCGAGTTGCTCTCCAGCTATGACTTCCCGGGCGACGAGATTCCGGTCATTCGCATCTCCGCGCTGAAAGCGCTCGAGAGCGGCGATCCGAATTCGGAGTGGGGCAAGAAGATCCTCGAGCTGATGGATGCGGTCGACAACTACATTCCGCTTCCGCAGCGCGCGATCGACAAAGACTTCCTGATGCCGGTCGAAGACATCTTCTCGATCTCCGGCCGCGGCACGGTCGTCACCGGCCGTATCGAACGCGGAAAAGTGAAAGTGGGCGAGGAAGTGGAGATCGTCGGTCTCCGTCCGACGCAGAAGAAGGTCGTCACTGGCGTGGAGATGTTCCGCAAGCTGCTCGATGAGGGCGTTGCGGGCGACAACGTCGGTCTGTTGCTCCGCGGCACTGAGCGCAAGGACGTCGAGCGCGGTCAGGTTTGCGCCAAGCCGGGCTCGATCACTCCGCACACGAAGTTCAAAGCGGAGGTCTACATCCTGACGAAGGAAGAAGGCGGCCGTCACACGCCGTTCTTCAATGGCTACCGTCCGCAGTTCTACTTCCGTACGACCGACGTGACTGGAACCGCCGAGCTTCCGGCAGGAGCGGAGATGGTGATGCCTGGCGACAACACGTCGCTGACCATCAACCTCATTGCGCCGATCGCCATGGAGAAGGGCCTTCGCTTCGCGATTCGCGAAGGTGGCCGTACGGTGGGCGCCGGCACGGTCACGGAGATCATCGAGTAAACGTAGGGACCGTCCCGCTCAGCAGGACGGTCCAACTGTTCTTTAAAGGCAAAAGAAAATGATGAACGAAAAGATCCGCATCCGGCTCAAAGCGTATGACTACCGCGTCCTCGATCAATCCACGTCGGAGATCGTCGATACGGCCAAGCGCACCGGAGCGAAAGTGGCGGGCCCGATTCCGCTGCCGACGCAGGTGTCGCGCTACACGGTCCTGCGCAGTCCGCATGTGGACAAGAAATCGCGGGAGCAGTTCGAGATGCGCACGCACA
This sequence comes from Acidobacteriota bacterium, assembly GCA_003223695.1. Taxonomy (GTDB): domain Bacteria; phylum Acidobacteriota; class Thermoanaerobaculia; order Gp7-AA8; family Gp7-AA8; genus Gp7-AA10. The sequence continues at coordinate 6,862 of QHVY01000089.1, read as the reverse complement.
AGCGGCTGCTCGACATTCTGGAGCCGACGACGCAGACCGTCGACGCGCTCATGAAGCTCGAGTTGCCCGCCGGTGTGGACGTGGAAATCAAGGCGTTCGGAAAGTGAAAAAGTGCCCGGTGCCCGGTGCCAAGTGCCCAGCAGATCAACACTGGGCACTGGGCACTGGGTACTGGGCACCACAAGAACCGGAAGTTTCGGTTCCAAGGTGAACGAAATGGCTATCGAAGGAATCATAGGCAAAAAGGTGGGCATGACTCAGGTGTTCGCCGAGGATGGAGCGCTGATCCCGGTGACGGTGATTCAGGCCGGACCTTGCCTCGTGGTGCAGAAGAAGACGACCGAAGTCGACGGCTACAACGCCGTGCAAGTCGGTCTCGTCGAGAAGGTCTCCAATCGCCGAGTGACTGGCGCGATGCGCGGTCACTACGAGAAGGCCGGCATTCCGCCGGTGCGAACCCTCGTCGAGCTGCCGTACAACGGCGAGGCGAATGTTGGCGACAGAGTGCAGGTCGACATCTTCAAGCCCGGCGATGCGATCGACGTGATCGGTCAGTCGAAGGGCAAGGGATTTCAGGGCGTCGTCAAGCGCCACCACTTCAAAGGTGGCCGCGCGACGCACGGCTCGATGTTCCATCGCGCGCCCGGTTCCATCGGCGCCTCCGCATTCCCGTCGCGCGTGCTCAAAGGCATGCGCATGGGCGGGCGGATGGGTGGGGATCAGGTGACGGTGAAGAATCTTCGCGTCGCCAAAGTCGATGCCGAGAACAACCTTCTCTACGTTCGCGGCGCGGTTCCAGGTGGGCGCAACGGGCTTGTGGTGGTGCGCTTTTCCAAAAACGGGAAAGGTGAGTAAACATGCCGAAAGTTGACGTCAAAGACTGGAACAACAAGAAAGTCGGATCGGTCGATCTGCCGGAAGAGATCTACGCCTATCCGTACAAAGAGCACCTGATTCACGAGGCCGTGCGCAACTACCTCGCGTCGCTACGGCAGGGCACTCACAAAGTGAAGAACCGCTCCGAAGTGAGCGGCTCAGGCAAGAAGCCATTCAGGCAGAAGGGCACCGGCCGCGCGCGTCAGGGTGGCAATCGCCCGCCGATTCATCGCCATGGCGGCACGGTATTCGGTCCAGTTCCACGCGACTACTCATACAAGATGAATTCGCAGGAGAAAAAGAACGCGCTCAAGTCGGCGCTCTCGCAGCGAGTCAAAGAGGGGAAGCTAGTGCTCATCACCGATCTTTCGGTCGAAGAGGCTAAGACGAAAACGCTCGCTGACAAAGTCACAAAAATTGGCGTCGACGGAAAAGCGTTGCTCGTCGACTCGTTCGAGAACACGAACCTCGCACTCGCAGCCCGGAACAATCCGCGGCTGCACCTCGTCGATCCGCTGCACGTGAACGTGTACGACGTCGTCAACAGCCGCTATGTCGTCGTCAGCCAGAGCGCGCTGCAGCAACTGACGGAGGCTCTCGAGTCATGAACGCGAATCAGATCATCCGCCGGCCGCTGGTGACCGAGAAGAGCTCGATCATGCGCGAAGAGGGACAGAATGTGATCGCCTTCGAAGTCGATCCGAAGGCCAACAAGATCGAAGTGAAGGATGCGGTTGAAGCGCTGTTCAAAGTGAAAGTTCAGGACGTGCGGCTGTTCAACGTCCGCGGAAAAGTGAAGCGGATGGGCCGCTACGCCGGCAAACGCCGCGATTGGCGCAAAGCGTATGTGCGTTTGAAAGAAGGAGAAAAGGCACCTGATTTTATTGAGGGTGTGTAGGGCACGGCTGCGCCGTGCCGCGGCACGCCGCAGGCGTGCCCTACAGGACGAACGATCATGGCAATGAAATCCTACAAACCGACAACTCCCGGCCGTCGGGCTCAAACGCATCTGTCGTTTGATGAGATTACCAAGACCCGGCCGGAAAAGAGCCTGACCAAAGGCAAGCCGAAGACGGGCGGCCGCGGCAATCGCGGGCGCGTCACCTCGCGCTTCATCGGCGGCGGTCACAAGCAGCGCTATCGCCAGGTTGATTTTCGTCGCGACAAGCGCAACATCCCTGCGACGGTTGCGGCGATCGAGTATGATCCGAACCGCAGCGCGCGCATCGCTCTGCTGAACTATCGCGACGGCGAGAAGCGCTACATCATCGCTCCCGATGGGTTGCAGGTCGGCGCGACAGTGACGTCCGGCCCCGATGCCGATATCCTCGTTGGCAATGCTCTCCCGCTCTCCGCCATCCCCCTCGGCACGATGATTCACAACATCGAGCTGAAGGAAGGAAAGGGCGGGCAGATGGCGCGTTCAGCGGGGACCGGTGCTCAGCTCATGGCGCGCGAAGGCGAGTGGGCGACGCTGCGTCTTCCGTCAGGCGAGATGCGCAAAGTGCACACGCGCTGTTACGCGACGATCGGTCAGGTCGGAAATCTGGAGCACGAGAACGTCTCCATCGGTAAAGCCGGCCGCACCCGTCACCTCGGAAAAATGCCGCACAACCGCGGCGTGTCCATGAACCCTGTCGATCACCCGCTCGGTGGTGGTGAAGGCAAAACGTCCGGCGGACGCCATCCGGTGAGCCCCTGGGGTCAGCCGACGAAGGGTTACAAGACGCGGCGCAACAAGCGAACGACAAAGTTCATCGTCAAACGGAGAGGCAAAAAGTAAATGGCTCGTTCACTGAAAAAGGGTCCGTTCATCGACGAACACCTCCAGAAAAAAGTGGAGACTATGAATCGCGAGCGCGAGAAGAAGGTCATCAAGACCTGGTCGCGCCGCTCGACGATCATCCCGGAAATGGTCGGCCACACGATCGCCGTTCACAACGGACGGAAATTCGTGCCCGTTTACATCTCCGAGAACATGGTCGGCCACAAGCTCGGCGAGTTCGCGCTGACGCGCACGTTCAAGGGGCACAGCGGCAAGAAGGTCGAGAAAGTCGTGAGCCCGACGCCGGGCATCAAGTCCGCGCCGGGAGCCGCGCCACCCGCCGCGCCCGCGCCGGGGACGAAGGCCTAACGGAGACGGACATGGAAGCAACGGCAACACTGAGGTATTTGAAAGCATCGCCGCAGAAGGTCCGCCTCGTCGCGGATCTGATCCGCGGCAAGAAAGTCGATGAGGCTCTGAGCATCCTTCGCTTCATGAAGAAGCACTCGGCGAAGGATCTGGAGAAGCTACTCCGCTCCGCGATCGCCAACGCCGAGAATTCGGAAGCGGGCGTCGATGCGGATGATCTGGTGGTTTCGAAGATTTACGTCAACGAGGGTCCGCGTGAGAAGCGGATCCAGCCCGCGCCGATGGGCCGCGCCTATCGCATTCAGAAGCGGAAGGCGCATGTGACGGTGCACGTATCGGATGAAGTCAAAGCAGTGAACGAACGCAGCGCTGGGAAACAGAAATAACGGAGGCAACTTGGGTCAGAAGGTCAACCCGTACGGATTTCGGCTCGGATTCAACAAGACGTGGCACTCCCGCTGGTTCGCTGGAAAGAACTACGCGGAGACGCTGCATCGCGATTTGAAACTTCGCGAGGACCTGAAAAAGCGGCTGTCGCACGCTGGTGTATCCGAGATCGATATCGAGCGCACGGCGAACAAGATGCGCATCAATATCTACACCTCGCGTCCGGGCATCATCATCGGCCGCAAGGGTGCCGAGGTGGACAAGCTGCGTGATGAGCTGCAGAAGCTGGTCAACGGTGAGGTCTACATCAACATTCAGGAGATCCAGCGTCCGGAGCTCGATGCACAGCTCGTGTCGGAGAACATCGCCACGCAGCTCGAGCGGCGTATTGCCTTCCGCCGCGCGATGAAGAAAGCGATGGAGAGCGCCTTCCGTTTCGGCGCCAAGGGCATCAAGGTGCGCGTCGCGGGACGGCTGAACGGAGCAGAAATTGCGCGTTCGGAGTGGTACCAGGATGGCCGCCTTCCGCTGCACACGCTGAAAGCGGACATCGACTACGGCCAGGCCGTGTCGAACACGACGTACGGCACGATCGGCGTGAAGGTGTGGATTTACAAAGGTGAAATGGCGAAGACGCGATCGCGACGGCGCCCGCAGTAAAAGGTTGGCCGTTGGCCGATCGCCGTTCGCCGAAGAGGCGGGCGGGTCGGACAACGGCGAACGGACAACGGTGAACGAATCATGATGATGCCGAAGAAAGTCAAATTCAGAAAACAGCAGCGCGGACGCCGCCGCGGTTTGGCGACGCGCGGTCAGAAGATCTCGTTTGGAGATTACGGGTTGCAGGCGCTCGAGGCGGGATGGCTCACTGCGCGACAAATCGAAGCGGGCCGTATCGCAATGACTCGTCACGTCAAGCGTGGCGGCAAGATCTGGATCCGCGTATTTCCCGACAAGCCTGTGACGAAGAAGCCGCTGGAAACGCGCATGGGCAAAGGCAAAGGCGCACCGGAGGAGTGGGTATGCGTGATCAAGCCGGCGCGAATCCTCTACGAGATGGAAGGCGTGACGCGCGAGATCGCTGAAGAGGCGTTCCGTCTGGCAGCGCACAAGCTGCCGATCAAGACGCGCTTCATCAGCCGGGCGATGCTGGAGGGAGCGGAATGAAGTCGAACAACACCGCCGAATTGCGCGAGAAAACTGCCGACGAGCTGCAGACGCGCGAGCGTGAGCTGACCGAGCAGCTGTTCAAGCTGCGCTTTCAGCGCGCCACGGGGCGCATCGAGAGCCCGGCGAAGATGAGACAGGTCCGTCGCGAGATCGCACGGATCAAGACACTGTTGAACGAGAAGTCGAGGGCCTAAGCAATGGCGGAGCAGGAAAAGAGGAAATCGAAAACGCAGACGAAAGTCGGCGTTGTGGTCTCGAACAAGATGAACAAGACCGTGGTTGTCCGCGTTGAGAACCTGGTAGAGCATTCCGGCTATCAGAAGTACATCAAGCGCACGAACAAGTTTCTCGCGCACAACGAGGAAAACAATCTCAACGTCGGCGATCGCGTGGTGATCGAGGAGACGCGTCCGCTGTCGAAGCGGAAGCGGTGGAATGTGAAGGAAGTCGTGGGGAAGGCCAGCTGACCGAAGTGCCGAGTGCTCTGTGCCGAGTGCCAAGTGGACACCCGGTTCAGCACTTGGCACCCGGCACTAGGCACTTTGGAGAAGCCATGATCCAGATGCGAACAATATTGAATGTCGCCGACAACACCGGCGCGAAGAAGATCGCGGCGATCAAGATGCTCGGCGGCTCCACTGCCGGGAAATACGCCGGCATCGGCGACGTCATCACCGCCTCGGTCAAGGAAGCTTCGCCGGATGGAACGGTGAAGAAAGGTGCGGTCGTCAAGGCAGTCATCGTCCGCACGGTCAAGGAGCATCGCCGCCGTGACGGGTCGTACATCAAATTCGACGACAACGCCGCGGTGCTGATCAACGATCAAAACGAGCCGGTGGGAACGCGCGTCTTCGGTCCGGTCGCGCGCGAGCTGCGCGAGCGGAAGTTCATGAAGATCATTTCGCTCGCGCCCGAGGTCATTTAAGTCATGTACGCAGGAGAGAGAAAACAGAAAGAGCTGCCGCCGCAGAAGCCGCACGTGAAGAAGGGGGACATGGTCCTCGTTCTCTCGGGCAAAGATCGCGGCAAGCAGGCAAAAGTGCTGCGGGTGAATCCTTCGAAGGGAACGGCGATCGTCGAGCGCGTGAACATGCTCAAGAAGCACACGAAGCCGAATCCGCAGAGAAACATTAAAGGCGGAATCCTGGAGCGCGAGGCGCCGATCCGGCTCTCCAATCTCCAGGTGGTCTGCCCGAGCTGCAACGAACCGACGCGAACCGGATCGCATCGCACGAATGAAGGCGCGAAGCGGTACTGCAAGCAGTGCGAAACGGAAATGTAAAACGAGTGCCCAGTTTCCGGTGCCCGGTGCCCAGTAAGGCACCAAACACTGGGCACTGGGTACGGGGCACAGGGCACTGAGGAAAAGATGGCAGCAAGACTAAAAGAGCGATATCAAAAAGAAGTTCGCAAGAAGATCCAGGACGAGTTCGGGATCAAGAACGTCATGGCCGTTCCGAAGGTCGAGAAGATCGTCGTGAACATGGGCATCGGCGAAGCGATCGCCAACATGAAGGTGCTGGACAACGCGGCCGAAGAGCTGGCGCAGATTGCCGGGCAGAAGCCGGTGGTCACCAAAGCGAAGAAGTCGATCGCCAGCTTCAAGCTGCGCGCCGGCGTTCCCATCGGCACGATGGTCACTCTGCGCGGCGAGAAGATGTACGAGTTCCTCGACCGGCTGATCAACATCGCGCTGCCGCGCGTGCGCGACTTCCGCGGAGTACCGACGAAATCGTTCGACGGCCGCGGCAACTACACGATTGGCATCCGCGATCACTTCATCTTCCCGGAGGTCGATGTGGCCAAAGTGGACAAGTCGAAGGGAATGAACATCACCATCGTCACCACGGCGAAAAATGACGAGCAGGCGCGGTTTCTACTTCGCGAATTGGGGATGCCTTTCGGCACGAGATAACAGGTTGGCCGATCGCCGTTCGCCGAGAACGGGCGGGTCGGCCAACGGTGAACGGCGAACGGAGAACGGATTAATGGCAAGAACGGCAATGATCGTCAAAGCGGAGCGGAAGCCGAAGTTCATGACCCGCGCGAAGAATCGCTGCAAGGTGTGCGGGCGTGCGCGCGGTTTCCTGCGCAAATTCAAACTCTGCCGGATTTGCTTCCGGCAGCTCTCGCTCGGCGGCTACATCCCGGGCATCACGAAAGCAAGCTGGTAGGAGTCACAGAATGTCGATGACAGATCCCATCGCTGACATGCTGAGCCGCATTCGGAACGGCATTCAGGCCCATCACGATCGCGTGGAGATTCCCGCGTCCAAACTCAAAGTGGAGATCGCT
>QHVY01000299.1 GCA_003223695.1 Acidobacteriota bacterium | reverse complement strand
CGTCTTCAGCCTGTCCATCATCGTCCGTGTCGCTCTCCTCGGTGGGCGCATTCATCATCCCGAGGTGCGGGCGGTCGTGCGCGGTTAATCGAGGCGCATGAGCCACATTCCGCGGTGTTGGCTAAGCGGCGTCCAGTTTGCGGCGAAGCGGCCACGCACCTGCTCCAGCTCCTCGGGCGTTAGCAACGCGTACCACCGCAGGTTCGCCGCGCCGGCATACGCGCGCAGAAGCTGAAATCGATCGTTGTCCAGTTCATCGAAGCGCACCGTGTCGCGGCCGGAGTAGTACAGGAAACTTCCGCTGAATTGCTGATTGAGGACGATCGCATCGCGCGGCAACTGTCGCTCCGCCCAATGGATCGTCTCCGGGTACATCGGCTCGTCCGCGCCGACGTTCAGCGGCCCGAGCCGCCGATCCTGCCACACAGCGAAACCGACGATTGCAACGATCAGCGCGGCGACGACGGCACGCGGAAAACGGCTGGCAATCAAAAGAAACCCGATGATCAGCGCCGGAATCACCGGCAGAAGGAATCGCGTGTACCACCACGTCTCGTACGCGCCGTAGAAGCAGTAAAAGACGAACAGGGGAACGAACCAAGCCCACAGCAGCGCGCGTCGGGTAAAAAGACCGAGCGGAAAAACGAGTGGAGTCAATTGCGCTGCGAGCCAGAACGAATAGTGCGGCAGTCGCTCTCGAACGTAACTCCACTTGACCATTTCGCTGACGCTGCCGTAACCAGTGGTCATCGCGTTGCCGAAAAGCGCGTGATTCCAGATCATCATCACGATACCGAACGGCAGGGCGGCGGCGGCGGCGATCAGCAAAAGGCGAATGCGAAATCGAAGCGCGAACGCGAGCGGAATGACCATCAACACGTTACTCGGCCTAACGCAGACGGAGATGGCGAAGGCGGCACCAGCCAGAGCTGTCATTCCGACCCTGAGCGGAGCGAAGGGGAGGAAACGGTGTGGTTGGGCGGTGCGGACATACGACTTCGTGCCTCCCGCCCACACCGGTCCCTCCCCTTCGCTAGCGCTCAGGGTCGGGATGACATCGTGGCGCGAAGCCGCCAGCGCCGCGACGATCGCCGCGAGCGTCCACGCTGTCGCCACGACATCGCTCATCGGCTGTGCAGCCATGAAGATGAACACAGGACAAGCGGCGAGGATCGCGGCGCCGCCGAAGGCCGCTGAGTCGCCCAATCCGAACTGCCGCGCTAGCACGAACATCAACGCGAGACACGCCAGTGCCGCGATCGGCGGAACGAGGAACGGTGCCCACGCCCACCCGCCCACTGCAGCCGCGATTGCAAAGTGCGCGGGCAGACCGGGCGGATAGGCGGGGATCATCACTCGCCCGCTGGAAGTAAATCCGAGTGGCGTGAAGATGTACGCCCAATCGGCACCGAGGTGCAGTGTTGTGAGAAGTTCGATCGGAAGCGACTGCTTGCCCGCGGCAATCAAACGCGCTTCGTTCAAATATCCCGAGCTGTCCGCCCCTCCCGCCGCCCGCGATACATGCCGGACGAGGATCGTCGCGTAGGCGATCAACAGCAGTGCCGCCAGCGCGGGCTTCATCGCGAACATTTTCTGCTAGAGTGCGCGCAAAGATGGAATCGAGCCTCGAGATCGGGTTTTTGCGCGTCACCGAGAAGGCGGCCCCTCCCGCCGCCCGCGATACATGCCGGACGAGGATCGTCGCGTAGGCGATCAACAGCAGTGCCGCCAGCGCGGGCTTCATCGCGAACATTTTCTGCTAGAGTGCGCGCAAAGATGGAATCGAGCCTCGAGATCGGGTTTTTGCGCGTCACCGAGAAGGCGGCGATCGCCGCCGCCCGAACGATGGGCTACGGCAAGCGAAAATACTCCGACCAGGTTGCCGTGGAGTCGATGCGCGAGGAGCTGAACAGGCTCAAGATGCGCGGCACGGTGGTCATCGGCGAGGGCGAGCGCGACAAAGCGCCCATGCTCTACGTCGGCGAACCCCTCGGACGCGGCTGGACCGAGGGGGAGATTTACCCGGAGGTCGACATCGCCGTCGACCCGCTCGAAGGCACGAATCTCTGCGCCACCGGCTCGGCGAATGCCATCGCCGTTCTTGCGGCCTCAGAAAAAGGCGGCCTGCTCAACGCGCCCGACGTGTACATGGACAAGATCGTGGTCGGCCCCACCGCAGGCGAGGCGGTCAGCCTCACGCAGTCGGTCCACGAAAACCTCAATCAGATCGCCGACGCCTTCAAGCGCGACATCGATGAATTGACAATCGTGGTGCTCGATCGGGAGCGCCATCACGACCTCATCGCCCAGATTCGTGAAGCGGGAGCGCGCATCAAGCTCATCACCGACGGCGACCTTTCCGCCGGCATCGCTGCGGCCGTGCGCGGAACCGGGATCCATGCGGCGATGGGGATCGGCGGCGCGCCGGAAGGGGTGCTCACCGCCGCCGCGATGCGTTGCCTCAATGGTCGAATGCAGGGACGCCTCAAGCCACTCGAGAAATGGCAGGAAGAGCGGCTCAAGCAAATGGGGTACTTCGACGGCGACAAGGTCTACGACACAGGAGATCTTGCGTCGGGCCACGACATCATTTTTTCTGCGACGGGTGTCACGGACGGCGATCTGCTTCGCGGCGTGCGCTTCTTCGGCGGCGGCATCCGCACATCGTCACTGTTCATGTCGCTGAAGACGAACACGATTCGCTTCGTCGACACGATCCATCGCGAAGAGGGTTCGCGCCTCGCGGTGTCGTTTACGTAGGTGTGGTGGCCGGCTCTTAGCCGGCCTGCGGGCTGAGAGCCCGCCACCACGCTATTTCGCCATTGAATCCGCGAGCTGATTGGCGAACGGCAGCGCCATTCCCGCGTGCGAGCGCGCGCCGGCAGCATCGCCTTTCACCGCCGCATCCCGCATCTCACGCACGTGTGTGCGCAGGTCGCGTGCTGCACTCGATTTCGAGCTTGCAGCAATGCGGTTCGCCAGCGCGACCGCCTCGTTCCCCGTGATCCGCCACACATCGGCGCCGATCGTCACTTTATCGTTCTGAGCGTCGAGCAGAATCGCCTGAAGGTGGGAGAGATCGGCCGCGCGGTTCGTCTGTGCCGCGAGCGGGATTGCGACCAAGCAGAGAATCAGCATCCACCGGAATTTCATACGCGCTCCTTTCCTACAGGTCGCGCCGATGCTACATCTGCGCCAGTCTCATCAGGTCCCGAAATGATTTCGGCAGCGGCGCGGTGAATATCATTTTCCGACCGGTCGTCGGATGCACAAATCCGAGAAGTTTCGCGTGAAGGCCGAGACGATCGAGCGGATTTGTGGTGCTTCCGTACATCTGATCGCCTACGACCGGATGCCCCGCCTCGGACAGATGCGCGCGAATCTGATTCTTGCGTCCGGTCTCCAGCGTCACCTCGAGCACTGAATACGGTCCGGCGTTCGCGATCGTGCGGTAGTGCGTGATGGCCAACTTCGCATCGGGATGCGCCTCGACACTCTGCATGCGCAGGTCCTTTCGTTCGAGAAGGTGCGATCGAATCGTTCCCGCCGCCGGCTGAATCGCTCCTTCGATCACCGCGACGTAAAGCCGATCGACCATATGCGCCGCGAACTGCTCTTTCAATCGCTCGCGCGCGTGGAAATTCTTCACATGGATGCGCTCCTCGCGGCGAGCGCCGAGGTATGCGGTGAGATAGGCCTGTGCAGTGTTCTCCCGTTCGCGTTCGGTGGCCACCGTCAGAAGCCCGTTCGCTTTCAAAACGACAATGACATCGGTGTCCTCGTGCAGGATCGATAGTCCCGGCGGCAGCGTCCGATCCTCAGACCTCGCCACGACATCGATGAAGTCATCGCGTTCGAGCTGACGCTTCGCGTCCTTCTCGATTTCGCCGTTGACACGAACGCGCCCGCCTTGCAGGAGTTGTCGCAATGTCGTCTTGGAGGAATCGGGATAGAGAGCTTGCAGCTCGCTGAGAAGGACCGTCGGCGCAGATACAATGCGGCGCATGGAATACAAGATCGTAGGCGATGTCATGCAGGCGCTGCAGATCGATTTGCGGCAAGGTGAGGAGATTTACGCCGAGGCCGGGACGATGCTCTTCATGGGACCGGGCATCGATCTTCAGGCACGGATGCAGGGCGGGCTGATGAAAGGCCTGATGCGCA
>QHVY01000255.1 GCA_003223695.1 Acidobacteriota bacterium | reverse complement strand
CTCGATTCGCAATGACGTACACAGGTGCTGTCGTCATCGGGACGATACTTGTATTGATCGGGACGGATCCGCTCAAGCTGACGAACGTCTCCATGGTTTTGAGCGCAGCCACCTTGCCGCTTCTGGTTGTGCCGTTTCTGTTCATCATGAATGACAAGCACTACATGAAGGAACACACGAACGGTTGGATCACCAACGGTGTCGTCGTGTTGGTGACACTTCTCGCTTTTGTACTCGCAGTGATTTCGCTGCCGCTGGAAATTCTTGGGAGCTGATGTGGAAATCGTTCGTGATCTGCTCGACAGTCAGGTCATTGATCGCGAGAAGATGAAGATGGGGCGCATTGATGGAATCGTTCTCTCGTTTGACGACGATGGACGCCCGAGAATCGATCATCTCGAGCTGGGATTCGCAGCGATGGCTCGGCGGATTCACCCACGAGTTGAATCGTGGTTGCGGGTGGTGAGGAGGTGGAGCGTGCGACGCTCGGCTGTGTATCACGTGCCATGGGAGAAGGTCATCGATCTCTCCCATCAAACGGTACAAATTGATGTGAAGGCCGAGGAGACGCCGGCGTTCGACTGGGAACGCTGGTTCGCAAAGCAGTTGGTGAACCGCATACCGGCCGGGGGAAAAGCGTAATGCGGAACGTGCACGTCGAGACACTTATCGGCCGCCGCGTACGTGACCCGAATGGAAAAGCGATCGGGCACGTGGAAGAGATTCAAGCCAAATGGAGCGGCAAGGAATGTCTCATCGAGGAGTACCACCTCGGGCCCGCGGCATTCCTGGAGCGTCTGGGCATCTCCACCGCGCGGTTTATCGGATGGCCGCTCACGCACAAGCCGCTTCGAATTCCCTGGGGGCAGCTTGATCTCAGCGATCCTGACCGGCCGCGTCTGCGTTGCACGCTCGACGAGCTCAAGAAGATGACTCGCTGACGAGCTTCTGCCAGAGTGCCTGGGCATCGGCGGGCAGATCGCCGATTTTTTCGTTGACGTCGTGAATGAGTTCCTCTCGCGGTCCAATTGCAAGAAGACGGATCACATCCTGCTGATCGATCGGTCCACCTGCGGCCAGCTTGAGGAGAATGAGGTCGCTGGTGAGCGGGAGAGGCAGCTTCGCGCCCTGCACATCAGCGACTTCGGCTCGCTCGATCACGCGCTGTTCCCACTTCCATTTGCCGACAACGATGTCAATCTGCTCAGATTTCGAGCGGATCCGAACGACTCCGCCGAGGGGGTCATCGAAGTCGCCCTTCCGAATGCTCACGATTTCGCCTAACTCAGCCCAAACGGATGGCTCGAAAATGCGGCGATCGATGGTGAATAGGTCGAAATCCAGTGTGGAACGAGCCGCTCCGCGCGCGGCCAGCGCGACGGCTCCGATCACTGCGTACTGCACACCCAAATGATCGAGGATTCGCAGGACTCGTTCGCGAATCACTTCAGCGACTCGGTCATGCAAAGCGAGTGGCGCCGGCCGTTCTGATGTTCTCGCCGAATCGCCTCTATGGCGGTTTGGCGATCGACGTTTTGCATGGCCATGTAGAACTGAAGATCGCGCTCTCCGAGTTCGAACGCTAAAACCACTCTCTCGCTTGGCGTCATTCGCCGAAGCAGCTCCATCTGCTCACTCCGCAGTTCTTCCGCAACTTTCGAGCGCATCACTCACGAGTATAACGAACCGCATTCAGCAGTACGGCCGCCTCCCGCGGAATCCTCCAACTCGGCGCCTTTTCAAATTCCACCGCGTTCGTGTCGTCGCTCGACCAGATCAGTTTCCAGCGCGAGCTTTCCGGCGGCGCGAGCAGGGGCTCGGGCGCAACATCCAGCTCGAGCGCCGGACCGAGATTGACGATGAGAATGCGGTCGTCGTCGAAGCGAAGCACGAAGGCGAAGTCACCGAGGACGGCGCCGTCAACGTGATTCGCAGGAGCAAGCTGCCGCCGTAGCCGAAGAAGATCGCGATGGAGCCGAACGTCTTCGATATGCGTCTCCCGCTCGGAATGATCGAGCTTGCAGCGCTCGAACGTCTGCGCATCGTGCGGCACGGCGACGCGAGACACGTCGATCGATCGAAACTGAGTCATGAATTCTGACCGCCCTTTTGCCACGAGCGTCGCGAGCTCCGGCTTGTGATCCGCGAAATAAAGAAACGGCGTGGAGGCTCCGAACTCCTGACCCTGAAACAGCAACGGAGTGTTAGGGCCGAGGAGAAGGAGTGCGGTGAGAGCGCGGTAGATGCCGGGGGAGGTGATCTGTTGCAGCCGCGCGCCGGCCGCGGAGTTTGCCACTTGATCGTGATTCTGCAGGTAGCAGACGAGCCGTTCCGGCGACGTGTCGAGCGACGGCGTTCCGCGGCGTTTGTTCTGCCATGTGTACCACTGCCCTTGATAGAGAAAGCCGTGACGCGCCAGGGACACAAATTCCTGCGGCTTTCCTTTGTAGTCGCTGTAGTACGCCTCGCGTTTGCCGGTTGCGGCGATCATCGCCGCGTGATGCCAGTCGTCATTCCACATCGCGTCGAGTCCGTATTTCTCGATCAGCGCGATGTCCTGCGGTTCGTTCTCCGCCACGATGTAGATTCTTCGATCGCCTGCTGCAGCGCGAGCGCGCCGCGCAACCGCGCTGACGATATGCTCGGGCGAGCTGTCGCTAATGCTCTGCGTTGCGTCGAGGCGGAGGCCGTCGAGATGAAACTCCTCCACCCAATAGCCGGCATTCTCGGCAAAAAATTCGCGTACGCCTTCGCATCCCTCTCCGTCGAAGTTGATCGCCTGTCCCCATTCATTGTTTCGATTGCTGAAGTACCTGCGCGTGAATTCGCGCAGATAATTGCCATCGGGCCCGAGGTGGTTGTAGACGACGTCGAGGATGACGCCGAGTCCGAGTGCGTGCGCGGAGTCGATGAAGGATCGGAAATCGTCGGGCGATCCATACAAGCGCGTCGGCGCCCAGAGATCGACGCCGTCGTAGCCCCATCCGAAGCGTCCAGGAAACTCGGCAACCGGCATCACCTCAATGACATTGATGCCCAGCTCCACGATGGGCGACAGCCGCTCGGCCGCCGCCCGCCACGTCCCCTCAGTCGTGAACGCGCCGATGTGCATTTCGTACATGACCAGATGATCGGGTTTCAGCCACTCACCCTCGCGCCATCGATACGAATTCGGATCTACGACTTCCGACGGCCCGTGCGGCCCTTCGGGTTGCCAACGCGAGGCAGGATCGGGGAACGTGTCGCGGCTGTCGTCAATTCGAAATCGATAGCGTGTTCCTGCCCGCGCGCCGGAGACGAAGCCTCGAAAGTGTCCATCGGGTTCGCGCTCGAGCGGATAGTTGGAGTCATCGATGACCACGGCCAGCTTGCGGTGATCGGGTGCCCAGAGGCGAAAATCGACACCGTCGCCGATCAGCTCAGCCCCGATCGGCCGCCGCCGTTTTGGACTGGTCACAAAGCCTGTCGAGCCTGCAAGGCGCGTGCGTGGCCCTCGGATTGCTCTTTTCAACCGCATGGAGAAGAAACGAATCAAAGGAAATCGCGTCATTCACACACAGCGCGGAGGCGTTTACCACGGCGACGTCGCGGAGCGACCGCGCGGCCTCACCACTGAGCAGGCTGAGGATCAGCGCCTAGGAGCGAAACTCGATGAGCGGCAGCGCAAGGAAGAAGCGCAGCGCGTCGTCGAGTCGAAACCGAGGCGGCTGCGCGGCAGCGACGAGCTCACCGCGCGCTACGGCAAGAAGCGCCGCGGCTCGTCATCCTGACCCTGCGCGACTTCTAATGAACTGCGACCTTGCGTTTGTTACCCCGAGCGTCAGCGAGGGCCTGGAGGGACGGGTGGCGCGAACGTATCTCTCATGCCGCCCACGCCTCCAGGTCCCTCCTCTTCGCTTTCGCTCAGGGTCGGGGTGACAGCGGCACGATGCCGTTCATGTCGCGCGCCGTTAACCTGCTCAGGATGACGCGCGGTAGCGGATTCCCAGCTGATCGAACAGGAAGGCGTAAACATCCGTCTGTTGCGCAATGGCTTCGCTGAACGCCGTGCCGATGCCGTGGCCGCTCGTGGAGCTGGCCAGCAGCAGAATCGGATGCGATGACGTATTCGCGGTCTGAAGCCGAGCGATCATTTTGCGCGAGTTCATCGGATCGACGCGCGGATCATTTGCTCCCGTCAGCATCAGCACCGCCGGATATTTCGTGCCGTTGACCACGTGGTGATACGGCGAATACGCGTAGAGCGCTTTGAACTGCTCGGGATCTTTCACCGTCCCGAATTCCGTCACGTTGAATTCGCCGTTCGGCGACAGCTCCACGCGCAGCATGTCGTAGATGCCGACATGCGACACCACGGCTCGATATAGCTCCGGATGCTGCGTGAGCGCCGCGCCCATGAGGAGTCCGCCGTTGCTGCCGCCCTCGATGGCCAGACGGGCGGGGCTGGTGTACTTGTGATCGATGAGGTATCGAGCGCATGCAGCGAAATCATCGAACACATTCTGTTTTTTCGTGAGCTTCCCCTGCTCGTGCCACGATTCGCCGAATTCGCCGCCGCCGCGCAGGTTCGCGATCGCAGAAATGCCGCTGATGTCGTAGCCGCCGTATCCGGTGAGGTGTGTCGGATTCGCTCCGTCGAGCTTCATGTCTTTGCGATGAATGATGTTCAGCGGCACTTTGGTGCCGTCTTTCGAAGTGACCATCACGCGGTCGACGACCGCATCGTCGAAATTGACCGGCATTGTGTTTTTCAGCGCCGTCTCTTTTGTCTTTCCATCAGCGGGATCGAACGTGTACCAGTTCGCGGGTTGCAGGTAGCTGCCGTTGAGCAGCGCGACGGTGTCGCCGCCGAGGCGCGTGAGGCCGTAAACGGCGGAGACAGGGAGGATCGGAACGGATCCCTCTTTTGCGCCGCTCAGCGAGAACATCCGAAGCTCGGATGGACCGCCGGCGATATAGGAAACGAAAAGATGATGCTCAGTCGGGACAAACCATTCGATCGATGTATCGCCGGCCGGGACGATCGTCTCCGCTGATGCGAGATCCGGTTTCGCGAGCGGAACGCGAAGTAGCGCTCCCATCGGATTTCTGTTCGAGCGCAGATAGAGATTGCCGTCGAAGCCGAAAGCGATCTGCTTAATCGCGTCACTGAAATGCGTGATCTGTTTCCATTGCCCATCTTCGCTGCGGACAAAGTGCTCGACCTCGCCGCCGTCGCCGTTGAGAACAGTGGCGAGAATCGAATGTCCGTCGGGGGAAGTGGTCAGTCCTGTCTCTGCGATGCGTGGGAAGTCTTTGCCGATCTCGTAACGATCTTCGCTCAGCGGCGCTCCGAGCTTGTGGAACCAGACCTGTTGATAAAAATCCATGTCCGCCCTCGGCCGCTCGCCTTCGTGCGGATAGCGCGTGTAGTAGAAACCGGAAGCGTCGGAGTTCCAGGCGACGCTGCCGCCGGCGGTGCCGCCGTTGACGCGCGGAATCACATCGCCGGTTTCTTTGCCGCTAGCGACGTCGAAGACGTGGACGTCTCCCGACTCACTCCCGCCGCGCGAAAGCGAAATCGCGATGAGCCGGCCATCGAGCGACGGCACGAAAAAATCCATCGATGTTTTTCCGTCGGCGCTCGCGGCTACGGGATCGAACACTACGCGTTCGGAGTTCTTGTCGTTGATCGAATCGAGCGTGACCAGGAACGGTTGCTCTTTCGGAGGCTGAAACTTCAGCGCGAAGAGGCGTCCGCCGCGAAGAACAAGCGAGCCATAGGATGGCGGCCGGTTCGTCAGCAACTCGCGAAGGCGCTTCGCGATCGCCGCGCGACCAGGAACTGCGTCGAGAATCGATCGCGCGTATTCCCTCTGTTCGTCGACCCATTTGACGACTGCCGGATCGTTGGCATTCTCGAGCCATCGGTAGTCATCGACAACCTTCACGTCGTAGTAAGTGTCGGTCACTGGGACGCGCTTCGTTGCAGGCGGATGGGCGAGCGTGGCCGCAAGCACCAGGAAGAGAATCTTTCGCATTCGCTCGTTGGCCGGCGCGACGAGATCGGCCTGGAGTGGAACGGCAGCGAATTCACGTTTGGAGAAATCGACGCGCGTAGCAACCGCGTGGCGAATGCACTGCACGATCGCGGATTTCAAAAAGGCGACCGCCTTTGCGTCTATCTCGCGAATCGCATCGAGCTGATCGACATCTTCATCGCCTGCGTGAAGCTCGGCGTGATCTTCGTTCCGATCAACATTCTCTATCGCGGCCGCGAGATCGAGCACATCGTCGGCGACGCCGAGCCGCGCGCCGTCATTACTGAAAGCGATCTGCTCTCGTCTGCGGATGAGTCGCGACCGGGTGAGATCCTCGACGGCGAAACAGCGGCGGCGATCATCTACACCTCGGGAACGACTGGTCGTTCAAAAGGTGCGATATTAACGCATAATAATTTCATGAATAATTCTGTGAATCTGCTCGCGTCATGGCAGATCACGCACGACGACCGCTTTCTCCTCCCGCTCCCCCTGTTTCACGTCCACGCCCTCGGCAACGGACTGCACTGCTGGTTGATGAGCGGCTGCCGCATGCGGCTGCTCGAGCGATTCGACCATCGCAGTGCAGCCGCTGAGTTCATCGATTTTCAACCGACGCTCTTCTTCGGTGTTCCGACGATTTACGTCCGTCTCCTCGAATATCCGCCGGAGATCGCACGCAAAATGCGGCTTTTTGTCTCTGGGTCCGCGGCGCTGCCCATTCGCGTCTTCGAAGAATTTCGCGAGCGCTTCGGCCACACGATTCTCGAACGCTACGGCATGACCGAAGCGTTCATGATCATGAGCAATCCGTATATCGGCGAGCGGCGAGCGGGAGCCGTCGGCTTTCCGATGCCGGGTGTCTCGGTTCGCATTGTCGAAGGGGAGCTGCTTGTGCGCAGTCCGACACTCTTCGCCGGCTACTGGCGCAACGAGGCAGCGACGCGCGCCGCGTTCGAGGATGGCTGGTTCAAGACCGGCGACCTCGCCTCGCTCTCCGACGACGGCTATTACACGCTTCTCGGCCGCAAGAGCGATCTGATCATCTCAGGCGGGTTCAACATCTATCCGCGCGAGATCGAGGAGCTGCTTGCCGAGCAGCCTGGAGTTCGCGAAGCGGCAGTCGTCGGCGTTCCCGATGATGTTCGAGGCGAGGTACCGGTCGCGTACATCGTCGGCGACGCATCGGCTGTAGATCTCGAGCGAGCGTGCCGCGAG
>QHVY01000254.1 GCA_003223695.1 Acidobacteriota bacterium | reverse complement strand
AACTACTCCGCGAGCGTCGTCTCCGAGAATGAAGAAGGCAAGCAGGAGATGTCGAATGCCGCGGTGGCCACCTCCATGATCACCGCGCTTGCTCTCGGTATCGGCATCTTCATTCTCGCGCCCCTCGGCATCACAAACCTGATCCGGCACTACCTGATGCCGGCAATGAGCAATTTCGAATACAACGTGATCGACGGCGTCATCCGGGCGATTTTCTTCTTCATTTATCTGATCTCGATTTCGTTCATGGACGAGATTCGCCGCGTTTTCCAGTATCACGGCGCAGAACACAAGACCGTGTATACGTTCGAAGCGAATGAGGACCTGACGGTCGAGAATGCAAGGAAAAAATCGACGTTACATCCGCGCTGCGGAACGACGTTTCTGATGTTCGTGCTGGCGATTTCGATCATCGTTTTCTCGTTCGTGCCCTCCACCGCGCCATTCGTGGTTAAGTTTCTCGCGCGCGTGGTGCTGATCCCGCTCATCGCCGGCATCGCTTACGAGATCATTCGTTTCGCGGCCCGGCATCTCACGAATCCGTTCTGCCGCGCGCTTGTTCAACCCGGATACTGGCTGCAGAGGATCACCACCAAAGAGCCGGACGACTCGCAGCTCGAGATTGCCATCACCGCACTACGTGAGGCGCTCCTCTACGACGCCGTGGAGCCGCAGCGCGCCGCCGTCGCCTAACGTTTCGGAGGCGGCGTGAACGAAAAACTCGAACAACTCGAACAGCGATACCACGAGCTTCAGACGAAGGTCGCGGATCCGAACATCGTCAGCGACATCGCCACGTATCGCGACACGATGAAAGCCATCTCCGAAATCGAGGAGGTGGTGACGAAGTACCGCGAGCTCAAGCACGTTCGGAAGAGCATCGCCGATACGCGCGAGATGCTCGCGTCAATCAAAGGTGAGGACGAGTTGCGCGAGCTTGCCGAGCTCGAGCTCGCCGATCTGCAGGCGAAGGAGCCGGTCCTCGAGAGCGATCTTCGCGTACTCCTGCAGCCGAAGGATCCGAATGACGAGAAGAACGTCTTCGTGGAAATCCGTGCAGGCACCGGCGGCGATGAAGCGTCGCTGTTCGCGGCGGAGATCATGCGCATGTACATCCGCTACGCCGAATCGAAGCGCTGGAAAGTCGACATGACTGACGCGAACTACTCGTCGGTCAACGGTATCAAAGACGCCACACTGCAGATCACAGGCAACAAGGTCTATTCGCGACTGAAGTTCGAGTCTGGCGTTCACCGCGTCCAGCGCGTGCCGCAAACCGAGACGCAGGGCCGCATCCACACCTCCGCGATCACCGTCGCCGTGCTTCCCGAGGCGGAAGACATCGACATTCAGGTCGCGGAGAAGGACCTGCGGATCGACACATTCTGTTCGTCGGGCCCCGGCGGTCAGTCGGTGAATACGACCTACTCTGCAGTTCGGATCCTTCACATTCCGACGGGACTGATCGTCTCCTGTCAGGACGAAAAATCGCAGATCAAGAATCGCCAGAAAGCGCTGAAGGTTCTGAAGGCACGCCTTTACGATATCGAGCGGCAGAAGCGCGAAGCGGAGCTCTCGGCGACCCGGAAGGGAATGATTGGCACCGGCGATCGCTCGGAAAAAATTCGCACTTATAACTTTCCGCAGGACCGCGTGACCGATCACCGCATCGGACTCACCGTGCACAATCTCCCCTCGATCATGGACGGCAGTCTCGACGTGATCATCGATCCGCTGAGCGGTCACTTCCAGGCAGAGAAACTTCGCGAAGCGGTCGACGCACGCTAAAACGCCACCGACGTGTGGCGGCACTCAACTTGAATATTCAAGATTTCCTATGCAAAAGGAGGAAATCATGAAAATCAGGTCAATCCCGCTCGCATGGTTGATGTTAACTTGCGCGTTCGCCGCACTCTCCGCAGTCGCAGCGGTGGACAACGTCTACACCGTGCATCCTCTTGTCTCGAACGTGCCCGGCATGGCTATGTTCGTCGATCCGAACCTGGTCAATGCCTGGGGTCTTGCCGCAAGTCCTACATCTCCCTGGTGGGTGTCCGATAACGGTACGAACGTCTCCACGTTGTACCGAGCCGACGGCACGCCCGTTCCTCTGATCGTGCAGGTGCCGATCAAGCCGACCGGTCTCGTCTTCTGGTCAACGACACGCAGAGCCTTTTTCGTGTTCGATACGGAGGCGGGGCAGATTCGTGGCTGGCATCCTTCGCAAGGCAATCAGACCTTTGTCCTGGCCGATCGGTCGGCTGAGGGCGCGATCTACAAGGGGCTCGCGTACGCGCAGACATCGTCCGGCGATCGTTTCTATGCGACTGACTTCCACAACGCTCGTGTCGACGTGTTCGACGGCAACTTCGCTCTTGTCTCCACTCCCGATGCCTTCGTCGACCCGAAGATCCCCGCCGGCTGGGCTCCTTTTGGGATCCAGACCATCGGTTCGCGTGTCTTTGTTACATACGCTCTTCAGGATGAAGAGGCCCAGGATGAGGTGGCCGGACAAGGCCTCGGATTCGTGGATGTTTATGACACGGGCGGCGCGCTGCTGGCGCGCGTTGCGCAGCACGGACAACTGAACGCGCCCTGGGGTCTGGCCATGGCTCCGGACAACTTCGGCCGCTTCAGTGGCGATCTGCTGGTGGGCAACTTTGGTGATGGCGAGATCAATGCCTACGAAGAGCTGCCGAACGGACAGTTCGCGCACCGTGGCGAGTTGCGGGATGAGACGGGCAAATCGATCTTCATCGATGGCCTGTGGGCTCTTCAGTTCGGCCACGGCGCGCCGAACAACGGACCGACGAATACCTTGTTCTTTACTGCCGGGCCGAACGACGAATCGGACGGTCTTTTCGGCTCGATTACGCCATAGGATCTCGGGGTGAAATCGCGCGCCGACGCCATCCTCAAATCCGCACAGGCTGCGTACCTGGAAAAACTGGCGTCACCTCGCGATCCGCTGCTGGCGCGCATGGAGGAATTCGCTGCGAAGCACGGCCATCCGATCGCTGATCCGGAGGTCGCCCAGCTCGAACGCATCCTCGTGCGCGCCACAGCTCCTCGCCACCTCCTCGAAGTCGGCACGAACATTGGCTACTCGGTCATCGCCATGGGGCGGGAGTGCGGGCGGGGCACGGTGCTCGAGACGATCGAGTTGAATCCGGAAACACTCGCGACCGCGAAGGCATTCGTTGCCGAAGCGAAGCTG
>QHVY01000253.1:3639-7902 GCA_003223695.1 Acidobacteriota bacterium | reverse complement strand
GCCACGACCACGAGTAACACCACGGTGTACATCGAGAACTGCGTGATCACCGGATTCAGTGGGAATGGGGTGAACTTCGCTCGGAATGGAACGCTGTTCGTAAGCGAGTTGATCGCGCGGCGAAATAGTATCGGGATTTTCGTGGATGGTCCCTCTCTCTCATCACGGGCGAATATTGACCACGCTTTGCTGGAAGAGGGTAGTGGCAATGGCGGCTTGGTGGTTCAAAACGCGAGTGTGGCCATCCGCAACAGCGTGGCCGCAGGCAATAGCGGCATCGGTTTTTGGGCGTTCGCACAAGTATCGGGAACGACTGCTGATCT
Source organism: Acidobacteriota bacterium (assembly GCA_003223695.1). Lineage (GTDB taxonomy): Bacteria > Acidobacteriota > Thermoanaerobaculia > Gp7-AA8 > Gp7-AA8 > Gp7-AA10. Next base: position 7,579 of record QHVY01000253.1, on the reverse strand, counting down.
GTCCGCGGACAATTGTCAGGCCACCCATGACCTCGACGGTTTTTTTTCAGGCGGCGGTTTAGGAATCGCGCGGCTGATGGTGTCGAACTCGGTGGCCTCATCGAACTCGATCAACGGCATCAGCGCCAGCAGCAACGGCACTGTTCGGGCATCGAACAATACAGTGACTAGAAACGTCAATATTGGATTGGCGCAGGGTAGTGGTGGTGTGTTCGAGTCGCGTGGGAACAACACCGTCCGCGGCAACGGCACAGAAACCGCCGGCACGATCACGACTTTTGGTCCACTGTAGTTCTCGCGTTGAACTTGGCATAGGCTTGTGAGCCTCAAATAAAGGAGGCTCACATGCCTAAGACCGGACTCGCAGTCCTGCTGTCGATTCTCATCTCTACGTCTGCGCTTGCCCAGAACAACCGCAGCGCAGTGTCGCTCACTGGTAATGATGCCGCGAGCTGCACAGTTCCGGATCCGTGTCGCACATTCGATGTGGCCATCTCTAAGACCAACGCCGGCGGAGAAGTGATCGTCCTCTCCTCGGCCGGCTATGGCCCATTCACAGTCACGAAATCGATCTCGATCATCTCGCCTCCCGCGTATCACGCTGCGATGGCTCCGACCTCCGGCGACGCGATCACAATCAATGTGGACAACGCGCTAGTGGTGCTGCGCGGGTTGACCCTCAACGGCAGCCTCGGCGGAGTCAATGGAATTACTTTCAGTGGGGCGGCGACCGCCAGCGGCACAAGAGTCTACGTCGAGAACTGTGTGATCAGCGGTTTCAGTGGCAATGGCGTGAACTTCGCGCGCAATGGAATGCTTTTCATTACCCAGTTAATCGCTCGGGAGAATGGCGGTGCCATTTTCGTCGATGGCAGTCCAGGTTTTCCTTCATCGGCCAGTATTGATCACGCCTTGATGCAAAAAAGTGCAGTCAATGGTCTCCTTGTGGAGAACGCGACAGTCGCCGTTCGGGACAGCATCGCCGCCGACAACGGCAATAACGGTTTTTATTCGCTTGCACTTGCCGCGGGAACGACCGCTTCTATTCACGCCGATAACTGTCAGGCGACGCATAACTCGGGCGGTTTTTGGACAAGCGGTACTGGAACCGCGCGGTTCATGGTATCGAACTCGGTGGCCTCGCTGAACTCCTCCTTCGGGATCGGCGTCGGCAACAACGGCACCGTTCGAGCGTCGAACAATGCGGTTACCGGCAATGATGTCGGCTTCGTGAATTTCTCCGGCGTATTTTTGTCCGAAGGCAACAACACCGTCAACGGCAACACTACTATGGAGACCTCCGGCACGATCACCACCTTTGGACCTATGTAGTTGTAAGCTTGTGAGCCTCAAATAAAGGAGGCTCACATGCGTAAGATCGGGCTGGCGGTTCTTGGATCGATACTCTTCTCCTCGTTTGCCTTCGGCCAGAACAACCGCAGCGCAGTGTCGCTCACCGGAAACGATGCCGCCACCTGCACGGTGCCCGATCCCTGCCGCACCTTTGATGTGGCCATCTCGAAGACCAATGCCGGAGGCGAAGTCATCGTGCTGTCGTCCGCCGGCTCGGGCCGTTCACGGTCAACAAGTCGATTTCCATCATTTCCCCGCCCGCATATCACGCGGCGATGGCCCCGACATCCGGCGATGCGATCACCGTCAATGTGGACAACGCGCTGGTCGTCCTCCGCGGTCTAACTCTCAACGGCAGCCTTGGGGGAAACAATGGCATTACCTTCACCGGCCAGACAGCAAGCCCGAGCAACACGAGGCTCTACGTCGAGAATTGCGTGATCAGCGGTTTCAGTGGCAATGGCGTGAACTTTGTGCGTGACGGAACGCTGTTCATCAGCGAATTGATCGCTCGGGAGAATGGCACTGCGATCTTTGTTGATGGCAGCACGGGCCTCCCATCATCGGCGAGTATTGATCATGCCTTGATGGAAGGAAATTTTGACGGCCTGCGAGTCGACAACGCGACGGTGGCGATACGAAACAGCGTGGCCGCACACAACGGCGATACCGGTTTCTGGGCGCATGCAAACGTATCAGGAACGACTGCTGACTTGTCGGCGGACAACTGTCAGGCCAGCCATAATGGTGATGGCTTTTATGCAGGCGGTGGTGCAGGAACCAGCCGGCTGATGGTGTCGAACTCGGTGGCTTCGTCGAGCGTCAGCTACGCCATCATCGCCATTACCAACGGCACGGTGCGGGCGTCGAACAATACTGTCACCAGGAACAACTACGGATTTGTTCAAGCTAGCAATGGCGTGTTTGAGTCGCGTGGGAACAACACCGTCCGCGGCAACAACACGGAGACCATCGGCACAATCACCACTTTCGGCCCGATGTAGTGTTGGCATACGCTTGTGAACCTCAAATAAAGGAGGCTCACATGCCAAAGACCGGAATCGCAGTCCTCGTCTCGATTCTCATCGCTACATCGCTGTTTGCCCAGAACAACCGCAGCGCGGTATCGCTCACCGGAAGCGATACCGCCACGTGTACGGTGCCGGATCCTTGCCGGACGTTTGATGTGGCAATCTCCAAAACGAATCCCGGCGGAGAGGTGATCGTCCTCTCTTCGGCCGGGTACGGACCGTTCACGGTCAACAAATCGGTGTCGATCATCTCGCCTCCGGCCTATCACGCGGCGATCGCGCCGGCTGCCGGCAATGCCATCACAGTCAGCGTAGACAGCGCCGTGGTCGTTCTGCGCGGGCTGACGATCACCGGCGGCTTTGGCGGAGGCAATGGCATCGCCTTTACCGGGCAGACTTCCACCGCGAGTAACACCAAACTCTATATCGATCACTGCGTGATCAGCGGATTTCCGAGCCGAGGGATCAATTTCGCGCGGAATGGGACGTTGTTCGTCGCTGAGACGACAGTCCGTCAGTCGGGAAGCGAAGGCATCCTTATCGACGGCAGTCCAGGATTTCCGTCGCAGGCGAGCATTGACCACATTTTAGTGGAGGAAAATTTTGACGGCCTGCGCGTGGAGAACGCGACGGTGGCCATTCGTGACAGCGTGGCTGCGGAAAACAGCGATGTCGGTTTTTTTGCCTTCGCCAGCCAGGCCGGCTCTACTGCCGATCTGTCCGCGAATAATTGTCAGGCAACTCATAACACCGACGGCTTTTTTGCAGGCAGCGGCGCTGGAACGGCACAACTGGCGGTCTCGAACTCGGTAGCTTCGTTGAATATCGGCTACGGCGTCGGCGTCGGAAACAATGGCACGGTGCGCGCCTCGAGCAACATCGTCATCAGAAACTCCAATGGCTTCGTGCAGAACGGCTCGGGCGTTTTTCGTTCGCGAGCCAACAATACGGTGGATGGCAACACCACGGCGGACACGAACGGCACGATCACCACACCGTCATCGTTTCGCTGTTGTGGGACAACGCGAAGAGCAGCAGCGAAAGAACCGCACTCAGAAGAACAATCAAAGGTGTGGTCAGGCTTAGAAGCGTCTTTCTCATAGCTGGCATTGAGCGGACGTTCTCGACCATCTGTCCCCTTTGTCCATGATGCAGAATTCCAGCTCGCTGTAGGAGGCTAAGCGTAACCAGCGCCGAGTCAGTGAAGTGAAAATTCCGGCGATCGATGACTATAAAGCCGCACTTGTCCAACAGCATGCGCAGTGTCCTGGCTGTGAAATGCTGCAGATGTCGTGGAATGTCGAGGGGAAACCAGTCTTCGCGACATATCGTATACATCCACGAATTCATATTCGGCACTTCGGCCACCAAAACTCCGTCCGTCTTCACAATTCGGTGAAGCTCAACCAGCTCGCTTGCCGGATCGGGCAGATGCTCGATCACGTGCCATAACGTCACTGCATCGAAGTAACCGGTCGGGAAAACGGACGCCGAAGCCACCGGCTCGATCCCTTTCAAGCGCGCCAGGCGAATCGCCGCCGAGGAGGTCTCGGTTC
>QHVY01000253.1:0-3433 GCA_003223695.1 Acidobacteriota bacterium | reverse complement strand
CAGCGGACCAGATGAAACGGCTGACCACCGAGAACGCTGACGGCGTCGGCGGATTCACAAAGAGGACAGATCCGCGGGCCAACGTCCGAGGTGGCCGTTGAAATCATGCCTGTCCCAGAGTACGCTGCTGTACTTTATTTGTAATCGGAGGATTGATGAAACGCTTCATGGCTCGAACTGTCCTTATCGTATCCATCGCCATTGTATCGAGCGCTACATTACGCGCTCAGGCGACCCGAACATGGGTCTCGGGCGTCGGTGATGATGTGAATCCCTGCAGCCGAACGGCTCCATGCAAAACATTCGCGGGTGCAATCTCCAAGACGGCGGCCGGAGGAGAGATCGATGTTCTCGATCCGGGTGGTTTCGGGGCGGTCAGTATCACGAAATCGATCGCCATAGAGAATGACGGCGCGCTGGCGGGCGTGCTGGTTTCCGGCACTAACGGCATCGTCGTGAGCGCCGCCGCCTCGGATGTTGTCACCATTCGAGGTTTGATTCTCGAGGGGCTGGGCACAAGCCTCAGTGGAATCAACTTCACTTCGGGCGGATCGCTTCATGTCGAGAACTGCACGATCGAAGGCTTTAATGTCGGCATCTCCTTTGCGCCGTCCGCCACAAGTTCACTGTACGTGAAGGACACGATTATCCGAAAGAACACCACCACGGGCGGAGGTGGCGTGCTGGTCAAACCGGGAACGTCAGGAAGGGCGGATGTTTCCTTCGATCACGTGCGGCTGGAAGGAAACTTTTTCGGCTTCCGTGGAGAGGATCGAACCACGGCCAACATTCGTGACTCGATCTCCAACGGCAATGCGACGAACGGATTTCTCGCCTTCTCAGGTGCGGGCGGGACAGTGCAAATCAATCTCGAGAGTTGTGTCAGTGCAAACAACGGGGCCAGCGGCGTCTCGGCGAATGGCGCTGCGGCCACCGTTCGCATCAGCAACGTCACCGTGACGAACAACACGACGGGACTGAATTCCGTGAACGGCGCCACGATCGCTTCGTTTCAGAACAACCGGATCGGGGGCAACACGACCAACGGCGCTCCGAATTCAATCCTGACGCAGCAGTAAGCAACGCTGGAGAACTGACGAGGGGTCGGGCTGGACCCCTCGTCGTGAATTAATTTCCACTGATCGGTGTGATCGTCCCGCTGACGTCGGTGCCGTTTCCTTGTACGGTGTTGTTGCCGCGGCTCTGCAGGACTCCGGTTGATGTCTGTGAAAAACCTGTGCCGTTGTTCGTGATCGTGGAATTAGAGACGCGAACCAGTCCTCCGGAGACATATTGACCGACCGATACACCCGAGCCTCCATTCAATGAGGAAATGCAGCTCTCGAGCGAGGTCTCGGCGCCCACCCCGTTGAACAAAAACCCATTCGTGGTATTGCCGGCAGCCGTCGTGCCGGTGATTGTCAACTTCACGTTTGAGTAGCCTTGAATCCCCTGATTGCTGCCCCTTTCGACTCGGGAATTGTTGATTGTTCCACGTAAGGGGCCGAGCGATCCATCGATGTAGATTCCGGTATTGGCGGTCCTTCGAACGACACTATTGTTGATCGAAATGTACGAGTTCGCAGCCTCGAGCCAGATTCCAAGGTTGTTGAACCGGTCAACAACCACCGAATCTAGAAACAGCATTGCGCCATTCTGAAAATGGATCCCGTTCGAGGCTCCCAGGCCATTGAGATAGAGATTGCGAATGACTACCTGATCTGTACTCAGAGCGTTGATTGTGATGCCATCGCCGCTGGTCGGTGCGATCGCGGCGTGGAGACCCGCCGGACAAATGATGGAAACGGACCTGTCGATGGTGAACGGGCCATATCCGCCACTGGCCAGGACCAAAATCTCACCGCCGGTATTCGTCCTGACAATTGCCGCTCCAAATGTTCGACATGGGTCCGGCACCGTACAGGATGCGGCGTCGTTACCAGTGACGGACACGGCGCTTCTGTTGTTCTGAGCATGAATTTGGGTTGCGACTACAGTGAAGATCGCCATTAGAACGAATTTTCTCATTAACCCTTCCCTTTTCTATTGTTGAGCGACTGATATCAAGGACGCGGAATAGATATCGGTTCCGTTTCCGCGAACTTTGTTGTTGCCGAACGTCTCGATCGTTCCCACAAGACCGTAAGTGTTATCGGTGACGACACAGTTGGAAATGCGCGCCACTCCGCCGAGACCAACCCCGGCAATGCCGTAAGACGCGGCGCGACTCGACAGGCAATTCTCCAAAGTGAGTATTGAAGCGTTGGCGAGGAAGCCATTGCCGTCGCTGCGGATGGAGATGCTGTCGCGTACGGTGACGTTCGATCCGCCGGCTGCCAGAATCGCATAAAGCGCGGTTGTGTCATAGATCTGCACTCGCTCGATCGAGGCCTTGATCGGCGCATTGATCCAGATGCCGCTGCGGCAGCCGCGAATGATCGTGTCGCTCACTGTAATGTTGAGAAAGGCCAGAATGCCATCTCCGTTTCCAAAACGGTCGATGATGCAATTCTCGATGTGCGTCTCTTCGCCGCTTTGAGTGACGTCGATGCCCACCTGCGCGAATCCGAATCCGTAAAGCGACAATCCTCGGATGGTCACCCGCCCGCCCGCTCCGGAGTTCACGGTGATTGCCGTGCCCAGGCCATTGAGAGCAATCGCCGCATAAACACCTGGGGCAGCGGTGACCGTGGCCGATCGATCGATCGTGAATGGGCCATAACCTCCCGATGAAAGGGCGACGACTTCCCCGCCCGAATTCGTCTTGGAGATCGCCACGCCGAAGGTTCGACACGGATCGGGAACGGTGCATGTGGCCATGTCGCTCCCGGTTACAGATACGGCGCTGCGATTATTCTGCGCGATCAGTGGCACTGCTGCCAGAAACAGCAAAACGGTTGTCAGAGCAGCTTTCGGCAATTTGACCATGGAGCCGCCTATTGCTGTGCCACGGTCGTCAGAGTTCCGGAAACGTCCGTTCCGTTTCCGCGAATCTTGTTGTTCTGAAATGTTTCCATGGTCGATCCAATGGCGACCTGGAGACCCGTTGTATTATCGGTAACGACGCAGTTCGAGATTCGGATCAGCGCGCCGGCATTGCTGAAAATGCCAATGGCCGATCGGCTGGCGAGAGCGTTTTCGAGAGTCAGCGCCGCTGTCAGCTCGGCGTAAAACCCGTAGCCGCTACGCACGACGACGCTGTTCCGCACGGTGACTGTCGCGTTTCGAGCTGCCAATACTCCAACATTTGAGAAATTGGGCGTCGCCAATCCCCTCGTGTCTTCAATGAGAACATGTTCCACGTGTCCTTTGACTATAGCTGCAGCGTTGTCAATCCAGATGCCGGAACCGCAATTGCGAACGGTCGTATCGGCGACGGTGATATTGAAAAAACTGATCACACCGTAATTCGCAAATCCGTCAATGATGCAAT
>QHVY01000252.1 GCA_003223695.1 Acidobacteriota bacterium | reverse complement strand
CGGCATCTCGATTCGCGTACCGACGCCGAACGTGTCCCTCGTCGATCTCACCTTTCAGACGGAGAAAGCAACGAACGTCGATGAGATCAACCGGGTGCTACGCGAGGCATCGAAAGGAGATCTGCGCGGCATTCTCACCTATTCCGACGAACAGCTCGTATCCCATGATTTCAACGGCGATGCCCATTCATCGATCGTCGATACGACATTCACTCGTTCGGTCGATCCGCACATGCACAAGATCCTGGCGTGGTACGACAACGAGTGGGGCTACTCGAATCGAGTCCTCGATCTGATCGCTTACGTCGCGCGCGTGAAGCAGGAGTCGCTCGCGGCGCGATGATCACGATCAGGACCGTCGATCAACTTTCGATCAGCGGCAGCCGCGTCTTTTATCGCGTCGACTACAACGTGCCGCTCGACGACCTGACGATCACGGACGCCACGCGCATCGAGGAAACGCTGCCGACGCTACGGATGATGCGCGAGCGCGACGCCGCGATCGTCATCGCCAGCCACCTCGGCCGTCCCAAAGGTCAGCGCAACGAGAAGTTCTCGCTGAAACCGGTGCGCACAAGATTGGCGGAGCTGATCGGAAGCGACGTGCAGTGGGCAAATGACTGCGTCGGAGCCGACGTGGAGCAGAAAGCAACACAACTCAAGAGCGGACAGCTTCTCCTCCTCGAGAATCTCCGATTTCATAGTGAAGAAGAGGCGGACGATCGCGGATTTGCGCAGCAACTGCGAAAGCTTGCGGACTTTTACGTCAACGACGCGTTCGGCGCATCGCATCGCGCACACGCATCGATCGACGCACTGCCGCGGCTCTTTCCGACAGATCACATAGCAGGCGGTTTGCTGCTGGCGAAGGAAATCGAATTTCTGCAAAAGATCACCAACGTGTCCGATCGTCCATTCGTCGCCCTCCTCGGCGGCGCGAAAATCGCCGGGAAGATCGAACCGCTCGAGGCGCTGGTGAGTCTCGCGGACACGGTGCTCATCGGCGGCGGTATGGCAAACACATTTCTCGCGGCAAGAGGCGTGAAGATGGGCGCATCGCTGGTAGACGGCGAATCAATGGAAGTGGCCAAACGGATTCCGGCCTCGAAAATCGTTCTGCCAGTCGATCTCGTGCTGCAGGATTCGAGCATCGCCGAGGTCTCAAAAGGTTTGCGCGGCGATCAGAAGGCGCTCGACATCGGACCGAAAACGATCGCCGAATTCGACGCGGTACTCGAGCGAGCACGGACGGTTTTCTGGAACGGACCGATGGGCATGTTCGAGAAGGAAGAATTCGCGAAGGGCACGATGGCGATGGCCCGCGCTGTCGCCGAGGCGGATGCGACGACGGTGGTTGGCGGAGGCGAATCGGTCGAAGCAGTGAACGTATCCGGCTACGCCGATCGCATCACGCATATCTCAACTGGCGGCGGCGCGTCGCTGGAGTTTATTTCGGGCGCGAAACTGCCGGGAATCGAAGTGCTGCGGACCTCGTAATGGCGCAGGAGATCGAAGTCAAATTTCCGCTTCGCGATCGCGCAGCGCTGATCCGAAAACTGCAGGACATCGGCGGCACTCGCCTCTATGCGGAAACATTCGAAGACAACATCGTGCTCGATCGCCGGGGCGAGCTAAAGACGAAAGGCGCACTGCTGCGCGTGCGCAAATTCGGCAAGTACTCGCTCATCACGTACAAAGGTCCGATGTCGATCGACGGCGGGATCAAGTCGCGCGAGGAAGTGCAGACCGGCGTCGAGAGCTTCGAGCTCGCCATCGAACTCCTCGACGCCGTCGGATTCAAGCCGGTGTTTCGCTATCAGAAATTTCGCGAGGTCTGGCGCCTGAGTGATGTGGAGATCGTTCTCGACCGCACGCCGATCGGCGAGTATTTCGAAATCGAAGGGCCAATCGATCTGATTCGCTCGATCTCCAGCGAGCTTGGCATGAACATGGATCAGGCAATCCGGCAGACGTACGCCGATCTCTACCGGCAGGCGCGCCGCACACGAAGCGATCTGCCGGAGAACATGGTGTTCGCGCCGGAAGATCTTTGAGTTGGCTGTTGGCCGTTAGCCATTGGCCGGGCGGGTCGGCGAACGGTCAACGGCGAACGGCGAACGATGAAAGCCATGATTCTCGCCGCGGGCTACGGCACGCGGCTGCGGCCGATTACCTACACGACGCCGAAGCCGCTGTTACCTATCGGCGGGCGGCCGCTCATCGCGTGGCTGATGGACGCGTTAACCGAGGCAGGAGTGACCGAGATCGTGGTCAACGTCCATCATTTTCCGGAGCTCATTAAACAATATGTAACACAATATAGTTATGCTAATGTACACGTTTCGTACGAGCCACAAATCCTGGGAACTGGAGGTGGCCTTCGCAAAGTGCGTTCGCTGCTCGAAGGCGAAGAAGATTTTTTTCTGCTCAACGGCGACACGTTTCAGCGGCCGCGCTTCGCGGACCTTCAAGGCGCTCGGCGGCGGCACGATTCCTTTTCAGCAATGACGCTTCGTCACTCGCCGCCCGGCGATCGCTACACGGCTGTTTGGGTTCATAACGGCGTCATCAACGGTTTCGGGAAAGGTCGCGGCGAGGCGCTGATGTTCTCCGGATCGCACTGCGTCAGCTCGCGAATCTTTCGCTACATTCCCGATCGCGACGTCTCCGACATCACCGGCCACGTTTACCAGCCGCTCGTCGCGACCGGACGCGAATCCATCGCCGCGCTGATCGACGACGATCCGACGTGGTTCGACATCGGCACGCCCCAGCGCTACCTGACGGCGTGCCGCGCTATGGGAAAGATGATCGGCAAGTCGGTGATCGAAGGTGACGTGCGCGACAGCGTGGTGTGGGACGACTGCTACATCGGCCGGGGGGTGGTGCTGGAGTCGTGCATCGTGACCGATGGAGTGGAACTGCGAACGCCGATGCGCTTGCAGAAGGCGATCATCTGCCGCGATGAGCCGGCGATTCCGCGCGATCCAAGCTATCGATTCGAAAACGGTTTGGTGATCGCCTCAATTTGAGATCACCACAGAGAAGACGAAGAGGACGGAGACATCTTCGTGCTCTCCGTCCTCTCTGTGGTGATCATGAACTTGCCGCATATAATCCGCGCCGTCATGGCGAACCGCACTCTGACGATCATCAAACCGGACTCGGTCCGCAAACGGAATTTCGGAAAGATCCTTTCCCGCATCGAAGCGGAAGGCTTCACGATTCTCGGCATCAAGAAAATCGGTCTCTCACAGAAACAGGCGGAAGATTTTTATGCGGTCCATCGGGAGCGGCCGTTTTTTCGAAGTCTCGTGCAATACATGCTTTCCGGTCCGGTGTACGTTGCCGCGCTCGAGCGGAATGATGCCGTCGCCACGCTGCGGCGCCTGATGGGCGCCACCGATCCGAAGAAAGCCGACAAGGGAACGATTCGCGCGGAGTTTGGCGAGTCGATCGAGCAGAACGCCATTCATGGTTCCGACTCGGACGACAACGCGCGAGTCGAGATCAGCTTCTTTTTTTCAGAGTCGGAGTTGATGTAAGTGCCGAGTGCCGAGTGCCGAGTGCCGAGTGC
>QHVY01000251.1 GCA_003223695.1 Acidobacteriota bacterium | reverse complement strand
GAGGCGCGCACGGTCAAACTTTTCTTTCACCACGATTTGACCTTGTACGGCAACGCCAGCGGCGACACGGCGATGTTCGATCCCGAATCGCGCAGCATCATTCACTACAAATCGAAGCGCTACTTCCTCATCAACGTGGCCACGGAAACCGGCGCCGGGGTCGAGGAGTACGCGTGCGGCCGGAGCGGCATCGGCGGCAGCGAGGGAACATGGCGCGATGCCGAGGACGGCAAACTGTCGATGAACGCAATTCAGCAGGGAGCGGTCGATTCGACCGTCGCCGTCACGCTGACCATTGAACCGCACGGAAACGCCACGGCGTTTTACTGGATCTGCGCTGGAGTTCGTTATGGCGACGTGCGACAGCTCGACGCGAACATCATCGCCGACACTCCATCGCGCGTGATCGCGCGGACGGCATCGCTTTGGTACACATGGATCAACAAAGGCAACGAAGACCTTCGCGATTTGCCGGATGAGATCATCGAGCTTTATCGTCGATCGATTCTGGTGATTCGCGCGCATTGCGATCGCGACGGAGGCATCGTCGCCGCGTGCGATTCGGATATCGAGTGGGGCCACAACGATCACTATTCGTACGTATGGCCGCGCGACGCAGCGTTCGTGTCCGATGCGGTGGATCGCGCCGGTTTTCCCGAAGTGGCGCGTCGATTCCTGACGTTCGCAAACGATACGATCAGCAACAGCGGCTACTTCCTTCACAAATACACGCCTGATGGATCGCTCGCTCCATCATGGAATCCCTGGCTGCGCGACGGGCGGAAGCAACTGCCGATTCAGGAAGACGAAACCGCGCTCGTCGTGTGGCTTCTCGCACGGCATTACGATCGCAATCGCGATCTCGATTTCGTTCGCTCGGTTTACAAGCGCCTGGTTCTGCAGCCGATCGAATTCATGATCGCTTTCCGCGATCCGGAGACCGGCCTTCCGCTGCCGAGCTTCGACATGTGGGAGGAGCGGTGGGGCGTCTTCACGTTCACATGTTCGGCGGTGTGCGCGGCAATGAACGCCGCGGCGGATCTGGCGAATTTGTTCAACGAACAGGAGCGACGGACGCGATGTCTCTCGATCGCCGCGGAGATTCGCGATGCGATGGTTCGCCATCTCTGGATCGAAGATGAAACCCGCTTCGCGCGCGGCCTGACCGTGCAGGATGGATCGCTGCAGCTCGACCGCACCATCGACGCTTCCGCCTTCGCCACGTTCTACCTCGGCGCCTTTCCTGCGGAGAGCGCGATGGTCGAGGGGACGATGCGCGCCGTTCGCGACAAACTGTGGGTGCAGACCGAAGTCGGCGGTCTTGCCCGATATGAAAATGATTCTTATCAGCGCGTTGGCGACGCCGCACCGGCCGAGCCGGGCAATCCATGGCTGATTTGCACGCTATGGCTTGCAGAGCATGCAATTGCTCGCGCTACTTCAGTCGCCGAGCTGCAATCGGCGCTCGATCTGGTGCGCTGGGTGCGATCGAAAGCGCGTCCGTCCCTGGTGTTGCCGGAGCAAATTCATCCATTCACCGGCGCTCCACTTTCGGTGTCGCCGTTCACGTGGAGTCACGCGCAGGTCGTTTCCGTTGTTCGCGGGTATCTCGAATGTATTCGCGAACTGAGACAAAACGCTTTGGAAAAAACAGCGCGATCGGATGAAGAAAAATCATCGGGCAGGGCCGTTGACAAACCTACATCCTTCACCTAGATTGTCGCTCCGTACCCGTACCAAACAGGAGGAAGAGTTTTATGGCAGGAAAGGCCGACGTCATCAACGCCATTGCCGATCAGGCCGGCATTTCGAAAAAAGAAGCTTCGGCAGCGTTTGATGCGTTCGTGAATTACATCTCCGAGTCGTGTCAGCGCGGAGAGCGCTGCGCAGTGCCCGGGCTCGGCAGCTTCAACGTCACACAGCGCAAAGCGCGCGAAGGCCGCAATCCTCGGACGAGCGAGAAAATCACGATTCCTGCCTCGAAGAACGTCCGCTTCAAGGCGGGGAAGGATCTTCGCGAGTCGGTTAACGCGCCGCGCCGTGCGGCAAAAAGCGGCCGGAAGTAAGCGAGCTCAGACCCGCGCTTTCGGCACAAATAAACGTTCATACAAATTGATCGCATAGCGGTCGGTCATGCCGGCGATGAAGTCGACCGCCAGCCGCTCGACCGGCTCGTCCCGCAGAGCGGGATCGCCGAAGAATTCCTGCGGATGCGCCGTGACGTACTGGAACAGTGTTGTGAGCACCAGTTGCGCTTTCTCGAATTCGCTCCGAACAGCCGGCGTCAGATACAGATTGCCGAACATGAACGCCCTCAGCTCCTCGAGCGCCTGCAGCACGTCGGCGGACATCATGATCGCGTCGTAGTCGCAGGCGAGCGTCTCGGCGATCACGTCACGAACCATGCGATCGATCCGCTCGCTTCCGGTGCGGCCCAGCGTTTTCCGAATCTCTTTCGGAATGTCATCTTCGGCGAGCAGACCAGCGCGGATGCCGTCATCGATGTCGTGATTGACGTACGCGATGATGTCGGAGATGCGCACGATGTCGCCTTCGAGCGTGAGCGCGCGCGATTTCGGCCGTCGTCGCAGGAGCTCGCCCTTCTCTCCCTTTGAATGTTTGAGAATTCCGTCACGTACCTCGATGGTGAGATTCAGATCTTCGAGGACTTCAACTACGCGCACTGACTGCCGGTAATGATCGAAGCCGCCCTTCACGAGTTTGTTGAGCGCGGCTTCTCCCGCGTGGCCGAATGCGGAATGGCCGAGATCGTGGCCGAGGCCGATGGCTTCAGTGAGGACCTCATTGAGACGCAACGACTTAGCGATCGTGCGGCCGATCTGCGTTACTTCGAGCACATGCGTGAGCCGCGTGCGGTAATGATCGCCTTCGGGCGCGAGGAACACCTGCGTTTTGTGCTTGAGACGGCGAAACGCCTTGCAATGAATGATGCGATCGCGGTCGCGCTGATACGACGGCCTCAGATCGTCTTCAGGCTCCGGGCGATCGCGGCCTCGCGTCTCGGCGCTTTTCGCGGCGCGAGCGACGAGCGTGTCGGACTCGATTTTCTCGAGCGTCTCGCGGATGTTCATCGCTGCAGGTCGAGCTCCATGAATTTCGAGCCGTCGATCGGATTGAAACGGTACGGCGGAATCTCCAGAAATCCAAGCGAGCGGTAAAGTTCCTGGGCCTCGCGCATGATCGGCAACGTGTCGAGCCGCATGCGGGCGAATCGCTTCTCGCGCGCTTCGACAATGATGCGCTCCGCAAGCGCGCGGCCGATCGCGTGCCCGCGAAACGCCGGCCGCACGTAGAGGCGCTTCATCTCGCAGACGTCGCGATCCCAGCCGTGCAGCGCGACGCACCCGGCGACTTTGCTGTTCCAGTGCGCGACAAGGATCGGATCGTAGTCTCCCGGCAGTGACGCCACTTCGCGTTCAAAATCCTGAAAGGCCAGATCGATACCTAGGGATTGAGCGTATTCGAGGAAGAGCTCGCGCACGATGGCGACGTCGATCGCTCGATGGATGTGGAGCACTAGACGGTCAGATCACCGCGCAACACGACCACCGCCCGGCCGCCGAGCTTCACTCGATCGCCATCGAGGCGCACGCGCAGCATGCCTCCGCGCGGCGATGCCTGAGACGCGACGAATTCTTTTTTGCCGAGACGCTCCGACCAGAAGGGAGCAAGGCGGCAGCGTGAGACGAAATCGTAATCGCCGTTCGAAGCGCGGCTGGTGACGATCACCCCTCGCACCGGAATCTGCCGCAGCTCCGCGTGATTCGGTTTCAAGCGACGTACATCCTCTTCCGAATCGACTTCCACGAGATAGTCGAATTTGTCGCGGCCGACATATCGAGGATTGGATATGCCGAGGGAGTCGAGAAGTCCGGCGGGAACGTCAGATTTTTCTTCGCGTGTTGCGGGCAAGTCGAGCTCGATCAGGTCTCCGCGCTTCGTTGCCGTGAGCAAGCCGCTCTTCGTGTGGAATCGGGCGGTCTCGTTTGGCGCGAGAAGTTTTTCTTCCCACAACGCGTGTGCGCTGGCGAGCGTGGCATGGCCGCAAAGCGCGACTTCGATCGTAGGAGTGAACCATCGAAGCGACCAGCCGTCAGCGTGGGGAAGCAGAAACGCCGTCTCGGAGAGATTCATCTCCGCGCCGACGCTCTGCATCCACGCCGCGTCGCGCTCACGGTCGAGCAGACAAACCGCGGCGGGGTTGCCGCGGAATGGCTGGTCCGTGAACGCGTCGATTTGCAGAATGCGCATGGGTTGCTCGGTTTCTAGGTTGCTTGGTTGCTGTGTGTGGTCCTACTCAGCAACTTAGCAACCCTCAGCAACTCAGAAACCTGGTACTTTCGGCGCCTTACCGTAAATCAGCCGCACGACGACGAAGCCGACCGCGATGATGATCGCCAGGATCACGTCACGCTGCCACGGCGGCATTCCGTATACCGTCGGATAATGATTGCTGATCATCGTGAAGACGAGCGGCACCGACATGTACGTGTTATGCCGCGAACGCAGGCCTGCGGTCGCCACTTGCGCCGCATCGGGAGCTGTTCCCTCTTTTGTCGCAGTGATGATCCGTTTCTGATACGGCCAGATGATCATCCAAACGTTGAGCGCCATCATCGTGCCGAAGATCGCACCAGTGTGAACGTAGAGTGCGCGGCCGCTGAAATGGCCGACGTACTCCAGGAAAAGATAGACCGCGGCGAAGATCACGAGATTAATCGCTGCGCCAACGACTTTGTTCGCCACCGCCTTCATGATCGCGTTGTAGATCACGAATCCGACGGCGAGAAGAATGAGAACGATCACCAGCCACAGCCACGAATTCGATCCGGGCGAGGTCGGATCCTCGAATACCACCCTGCCGTGGTAATAAACCAGGATCGCCAGCAGAATTCCGGTGATCCACGTCCACGCTGCGCCCCAGCGAAACCAGAACAGCGCGCGCGGCATCAGCTCCGGATTCACGATTTTCTTCGTCGCACCGTCGAGTTTGGCCTGGAACGGGCCATTGACCCAGTTGAAGAAGTAGAGATGACCGATCCAGATGATTCCGACGACGACGTGCGCCCAGCGGAGGATGAGTTGAAGCCAGTTGTTTACGTCGGGATTCATTGCGCTCTCCTCGCGCCCCTCACCGCGTCCTTCTCCCCGCGCCGCGGGGAGAGGGTGCAGGGTGAGGGGCCTACTGCTGCAGGTTTTGCGGTAGCCTGCGCGGCGCGAATTATATGCCCGAGCAGGAATTCGAAAACCGAGTGGCCGTCGTCACCGGCGCATCGAGCGGAATCGGCCGCGCGACAGCGGAATTGCTCGTCGAGCGCGGCGCGCGCGTCGCGATTTTTGCGCGCTCTGCCGGCAAATTGAAGACTCTCGCCCGCAAGTACGAGGACCGAATGCTCGCCGTGCCTGGCGATGTCAGCGATGCTGATTCGGTGGAGCGTCTGTTCGCGCAAACAGAATCTCGATTCGGGCGCTGCGACATTCTCATCAATGACGCGGGCACATACGTCAGCAAACGGGTCGAGCGAATGACCGAGCGTGATTGGGATCGCGTCTTCGCCGTCAACGTTCGCGGAGCATTTCTCGCCACGCGCCGTGCAGTAAAGAACATGATCGCCCGTCGCAGCGGCGCGATCGTGAACGTCTCATCGATCAGCGGGGTGATTGGGCCGGAAAAGTTTCCGGGGTTCTCGGCGTATTGTGCGAGCAAGGCGGCGCTCATTGAATTCACCGAGCAGCTCGCGGTCGAGCTGAAGGAGCACGGCATTCGCGTCAACTGCGTGAGCCCGGGATCGGTTGACACACCGATGTGGGCGGCGGTTAGCGGTGGCGCACCGGCCGATATGACCGCCACGGAGGTGGCCGAGGTGATCTTGTTTCTTGCATCGGATCGGGCGAGGCCGATCAACGGGCAGAATATCCATGTCTACAGCGCCTGATTTCCGACCGACATGGGCGGAGATCGACCTCGCGGCCTTCGCCCGCAATGTCGATGCGATCGTCGCGCGTCTGCCGCTGGGATCGCGTTTGATCGCCGTGCTGAAAGCCAACGCGTATGGTCACGGCGCGGTGGAGCTGGCGAAGCAGTGTCGCGCGGAAAAGGTGGCGATGATCGCTACCGCGTTGCTCGAGGAGTCGCTCGAGCTGCGCAACGCAGGAATCGACTTGCCTCTGCTGCTCCTCGGCCCGCTGACCGAATCGCAAATTTCAATCGCCCTCGATCATCGAATCACACTCGGCGTTGTCGGCCCTGAAGAGTTGGAGAGCGCCTGCCGCGTCGCTCGCGACCGCGATATCTCAATCCATTTGAAGCTCGACAGCGGAATGGGACGAATGGGCGTGACCGAGAGCGAGCTGAAGCGCGTGGTGGAGATGATTCAATCCACGCCGCGCCTTCGCATCGATGCTGTCTATACACATTTTGCGAACGCGAGCAATCCGAGTGATCCGCTCACGGATCAGCAGATCGCAAAATTTCGTCAGATGAGCGCGAAGATTCCGGCACCCCTGTACCATCTCGCGAATAGTGCTGCCACGATGCGAGGCATCGTCGAACCCGGGGATTTCGTGCGCGTCGGGCTCTCGCTTTTGGGCGCCGAGCCGCTTGACGTAGCGCCGGCTCTCAGCCGGCACGAGCCGCCTGGAGAGGCGGCTCTACGTTTCGAGCCCATCCTTCGCTGGCGAACGGAGATCGTGCGGCTGAAGGAGCTGCCCGCGGGACATGCGGTCGGTTATGGGGCGACGTTTCGGACGAAGCGGCCGAGCCGGATCGCCACGCTGCCGGTCGGCTACGCGGACGGCTATGATCGTCTGCTGTCGAACAATGGCGAGGTTCTGGTGCGCGGGCGGCGGGCGCCGGTGGTCGGGCGTGTATCGATGGATCTGGTCACGATCGATGTGACCGACATCCCCGACGCTCGATTCGGCGACGAGGTCACCCTCCTCGGAAATGAAATCACCGTCGAGGAGTTGGCGAAGCGCACCGGTACAATTTCACACGAAGTCTTCTGCAGGATCTCGCGGCGGGTGCCGCAGCGACCAAGCCACTCGTGGCGGTACGGTCGGTATGCCACCACCGGAGATGCCTCGCTACGCTCGGCATAAACTGAGTGACGATGACAAGCGTTCTCGAAAACATCGGCCTCATTTTCATTCGACTGTTCGAGCAGACCGGGCTCTGGTTCCGGATGCTGTGGCGGACGATCGTCTGGGGCGTGCGGCCGCCGTTTGAGTTCGGCGAGTGGTTCAGGCAAATGGTGCGCGTCGGCGTCGAATCGGTGCCCGTCGTTTTTCTTACGACGATGTTCACCGGGATGGTGTTCGCTCTCGAGACCTACAGCGGATTCCATCGCGTGCACGCGGAGGATTTCGTCGGCGGTGCGGTCGCGCTCTCGATGCTGCGCGAGCTGTCGCCGGTTCTGGTCGGACTCATGGTAACCGGCCGCGTCGGCTCGTCGATGGCGGCGGAAATCGGAACGATGCGCGTGACCGAACAGATCGACGCGCTCAAGGCCCTGGCCACGGATCCGGTGCAATACCTTTTCGTTCCGCGCATGATCGCCGGAATCGTCATGCTTCCATTTTTGGTGGTTCTTGGGGACGCACTCGGCATCGGCGGCGGCTACCTCGTCGCCGTCAAGCTTCTCGGCGCGAACGGTTCCGTCTACGAACAAAACACATTTCAATATCTCAACATGCAGGATCTCTGGGCAGGCGTGATCAAGGCGGCGACGTTCGGCCTGATCCTCACGCTGACCGGATGCACGCGCGGCTACTACACCTCGGGTGGGGCGGAGGGCGTCGGCCGCTCGACGACGCAAGCGGTCGTCAGCGCGTCGCTGATCATTTTGTTCGTCGATTTCTTTCTCACGAAGATGCTCCTCTGATGGCCAGTGACAACGGCGCGATCATCTCGCTCGAAAACGTCGAGAAAGAGCTCGGCGGCAAACGGGTTTTGCGCGGGCTCTCAATTTACATTGAGAAAGGTGAGTCGGTGGTCATCGTGGGCGGCTCGGGGGAGGGAAAGAGCGTCACGCTCAAGCACATCATCGGCCTCATGCAACCTGACAGCGGACATGTGTACGTGATGGGCGAGGATCTCTGTTGCATGAGAACCCGGCAGCTCAACGAATTCCGGCGCCACTTCGGTATGGCATTTCAGGAAGGTGCGCTGTTCGATTCGATGAGTGTCTTCGAGAACATCGCCTTTCCCCTCCGGCGTCACACTCAAATGACCGAGGATGAGATTCATGCGCGCGTCGAGGAGTGCCTCGATCAAGTCCACCTCCACGGCGTCGACTCCAAGCGGCCCTCGGAGCTCTCCGGCGGCATGCGGCGTAGAGTCGGATTTGCCCGAGCGATCTCGCTGAAGCCGGACATTCTGTTGTTCGACGAGCCGACCACTGGACTCGACCCGGTGATCAGCGATGTCATCGCCGAGCTGATTCGAGAGATTGACACGACCCTGAATACGACCACGGTCAGCATCACTCACGACATGAAGGTGGCATTCAAGATCGCTGACCGC
>QHVY01000250.1:9104-11633 GCA_003223695.1 Acidobacteriota bacterium | reverse complement strand
TTTCTCAACCGGCTCTTCGATGCGATTGCGAAGCTTCCCTTTCGCATCGACGAGAGCCGCGGCGATTTTCGTTCCGCCGAGATCGACGGCCAGCACGGGCATGGCGCGCATGATAAACGTGGAGCCGCCTCTTAGGCGGCTCAGCCGGCTGAGAGCCGGCTCTACGTGCGTTCGAGGACCGCGACCGGAAAGCGCTCGAACACCCGCGCGAGCGGCAGCGAGTCGGCCACGTCGCCCGTGAAAATGTTTCGCCATCGGCCGGGAAAGCCGAGGGCGGCTGTCCTCCACAGATCACCGAGCGGAAAGACACCCGGCTTCACGAGTGCGGTGACGAAGCGAGGAACGACGACGAGGACTTCGCCGCCGCGACTAAACGCGCAGACGTTGCGATCGCCGTCGATCGGTTCGTAGTCGCCGGCACGGAACAGCTCCGCGCGGCGCTCGCGAAGATCGAGTAGTTTCCACATGACGAACATCTTCGCGCGCCCATTCGGCCAGCCGCGCAACAGTCCGTCGAGATTGAGCGACCCGCGTACGTCGGCCTCTTTCAGCGTTCGCAGCATCGCCGAGCGCCGCTCATAATCGACAGCGCGGCGGTTGTCAGGATCGACCAGGCTGAAATCCCACAAGTCCGTTCCCTGATAAAAATCGGGAGCGCCGGGCGCAGTGGCCTTCAGCACCACTTGGGACAGCGCGTTGATGGCCCCGTAAAACGCGACGCGCTTCTGAAAGCGCATGAAGTCGCCGCAGAACTCCTGATGATTGAGAATGGCGTCGCCAAATGTGAGCAACGCCTCCTCGTAGGCAGGATTCGGCGCGATCCAGCTCGTGTACGTCTTCCCCTCGCGCGCCGCCTTTTCGAGATATTGCCGCAGGCGCTCGCGCACAACGGGCAGCTCCTCGTCATTGAGCGGCCACATGCCGATGAGCGTTTGATACAGCAACAGCTCCTCGTTCGGTTGCGGGATGCCATCGCGCCGCAAATGCGAATTCATTTTCGACCAGCGGCGCACTTGCCGGGCCCACAATTCAGGAATCTCGGACAGAACGTTGATGCGCGCGCGCACGTCCTCGCTGCGTTTCGTGTCGTGCGTCGATGTGGCATTCAGAGTGTCCGGCCACCGCTGCTGCAGAAGCACGTTGCGATCGTGAAACTCCTGCAGCCCGTCGAAATCTTCGCGGCCGGGATCGCCGCCGACATCGTTCATCGATACGAGCCGGTTGTAGTTGTAGAGCGCCGTGTCCTCCACGCCTTTGGCCATGACGCGTCCGGTGAACTGCTGCCAGCGCATGACGAACGCGAGCCATTCGTCGCGCTCCGATGCGAGGTATTCCGGCGGATCGACGAGCAGCACCCGGTCGAGAAAAATGAATAGCCGCTCGTCGAGCGCGGTGCCTGCGCGCTCGCGCGCGCATGCGATCGCCTGCTGGATCCGGCAGCGCTCCGCCGGCGACGGACCACCTTCACGCATGTACGTGCGGTACACGCTGAGGCACGCCGTCACCTCTGTCAGCGCCGCTGTTAGGTCGACCGGCGCGAAGTCGCGCGCATTGCGATCAGCCATCGCAATCGCCGACAGCTTCTTTCCCAGCGACCGCATCTCGCCGGAGAAGAGCTCCTGAATCACCTGCTTCTTTTTCTCGTAGCGGATGTCGGCGAATGACGAAGTCACTCCAGTGAACGCGCGGTAAAAAGCATCGAGTTGCTTCAGCCCATCGCTGTCGACGAACACGGCGTTGACCGCGTCGAGGAAGTCGTAACCGGTCGTGCCGCTGACTGGAAAGTCGCTGGGAAGCTGCTCGTCACGCGCCAGGATTTTCTCGACGATGATGTAGAAGTTGGCCGTTCGCCGTTCGCCGTTGGCCGAGGAGGATGTGTTCGGCCCACGGCCAACAGCCAACGGCGAACCGGCGTCCGCCAGACGCAACTGCAGCTTGCGCATGTGGCCGATCGGATCGTAGAGGCCGTCGATATGATCGATCCTCAGCCCGGTCACTTTTCCCTCGGCGATCAGCTCGAGCGTCCGGCGGTTGCGCGCTTCGAAAACTTCCGGATTCTCGACACGCACGCCGATCAGATCGGTGACGTCGAAGAATCGCCGGTAATTGATCTTCTGACTGGCGATCCGCCAGTAAGCAAGCCGGTACCACTGACGGTCTAACAGATCATCAAGCGTGTCGACGTTGGAATTGAGTTGTTCGATTGTGCGATCGAGCGCCTGTCGAAATGTCCGATCCTGTTCGTAAATGCGCCAAAGCGTCTCCTTGAGAAACTTGCTGTTAGGGACGGTCGCGTCGCCTTCGACGAGCTCACGAAGCTCGATCGCTACGCCCTCTTTCGGGAGCGAATCGACACAATCGCGCAGCACGCGGTTATAAGACTGCGGCGCGAGCGGCAGCCGTTTGTCGTAATAGCGAAAGAAAAAACCATCAGCGTCGAATCCGAGTTGAATCTCGTGCGACTCCAGAGCATCGCCGTAAGGTTTACCGAGGATCGGCAGTAGGACTTTGTTGACGGTCTGGCCCCGC